>JAGBWO010000047.1 GCA_017629765.1 Opitutales bacterium
TTAACATTTCAGGCAGCCTTAACTTGCGCAATTCAATTTATTCCGACGCAACAACCCAGAACTTTGTAACGGTTTCCGACGGCGCGGCAATGACTGTGGGCGCAATCAATATCGCAACAAACTCCGCAAGCGCGGGCGGAAAGTCTGTATTTGAGATTAGCGGCGCGGATACTTCCGTTTCTTACTCCTCAATCAGCATCGGCAATACAGGCGCGGCAGGCGGCGAGGGTACGCTTAAAATTTCAAACGGCGCAACGTTCGCGATTAACAATCTCTCAATTAACGCCAATGCCAATACTGCCGAGGCGGCGCAGTTCGGAGTATTGGTTGACAATGCCGCAATTACGGGCGGTTGGAAAATGGGCGCGGGCTCGAAAAGCAAGTTTCTTACACTGCAAAACGGCTCCACTTGGAACGCCAACAAGGGCGGCATCAATACTGCGGGCACCGTAAGCGTTTTGGAATCTTCAATCTCGAATTCCGAACACTTTAACGTCGGCTGGGAAAACGGACAGGTAAGCGGATACAATAAGCTCTATCTGAAGGGCTCCTCGACAACTCCCTCCACAATTAACGTTACAAACTTCTGGATTAACGCCAACGACGACTCGCAATCCATAATTTATCAAGACGGCTATTCTACGATTACCTCCAGCAAAATCGATTCCGGCACGGGCTTTGTGGGCGCGGACGTTCAGTGGATTTTCCAGGGCGACCACAATACAGTTTCCATTACCAACGACGGCCGATGGGGCGACAACCTCAAAGACAAGACAGAGACAGGCTCTTGGTTCATGACAACCGCCCAGAAAGACGAATATGACGTTGAAACTTTCGCCACAAACACAAACTTCACAATCAACAACTTCTCGTTGAGGGGTTCAGACGTTAATAACAACAATTTCACCACAACTCTTGATTGGGCGGGTACTACAAATACCTTTACGGTAAATTCCGGCTTGGGCGTGTACGCTTCAAGAGGCAATGCCGTAAACTCCAAGGCAACCGCAATATTTAGAGACGGCTCAACCCTAAGCGTGGGCGGCGGCACAAGTGTCGGCCATGGCGAATTTGCAAGCGGCACGGCTGAAATGCGCGTTGAAAGCGGCGCGACATTCAATGCGGGCAATACAATTGAAGTGAAGAATTCGATAGTTGATGGCGCCACAAGCGTAAGCAAGCTTGTAATCGACCACGCCACGCTCAACAGAACCGGCGGCTCTCTTAGAATCGGTATGGGTTCCAACTACCAAAACGCAGTTGCCGGCACGGCTTCCGTCGAAATTATTGGCACAACAGTCAACTATGGCGCAAGTGTTGTTATTGCGGGCTCTTCTGTTTCGGACGCCACTTCCTACACGAATGTCGCAAGCCTGATTATCGACTCCGCAAGCTTCACCACAACGGGCGAGCTTATAATGGGGCACGCAAACGACGGCGGCGGCAATATTTACGGCGGCGTTGCAAACCTCATTTTGCGCGGTGAAAATGCGTCGTTTATCTCCTCCAACAAGGGCTGGTACGGCGGCTACAACACCAACACCCACGGCGGCGAAAGGAACTTCATTATTTCCGGCACAAACAACACGATGTACTTCAAGGAAGACTTCCTGCAAAACTCGGCAAACGGCTCGGTTCAGAGCGGTGGCTCTTCCAGTGTGTCGATTACAGGCGTTGGCAACACCTTTAACGCAAGGGGCATCTTAATCGGCAGCACAGCCTCCACAGGCGGCGCAAACTCCTTCTACGTAAAGGGCGACTCCAAAACAAACAAAAACTTGATTGAGCTTGTTCAAAGCGGCTACGCGCTGGAAGTAAGAGGCTCTACGGCTGAGGGTACAACAATCGCAAACTCGTTTGAAATGGCGGGCAACACAATAATCACCCGCGACAATGGTAGCGGCGTGAATGTTTCCGTTGGCTACAACGCCATGAAGGGCGGCTCTGCCTCCTTCACGGTTTCGGGCGAGAACAACGAAATCAACGGCTACCAGCTGAGAATCGGCAATGCGGGCGCCACGGCGGGCACAGTAGCATTTACGATTGACGGCTCCACCCACGCCTTGAACTTCGGCGAAAACCTGTACTTCAACATGGGCACAGGCAGCGCCGTTTCCACGCTCAAATACGTAGCCGACGCAAACGGCATTTCCGCCTTGAATGTTAACGGCGTTTCGGCGTTCAACGGCATTCTTGAAGTCGACTTCTCGAAGTACGCCGCTCAGACGTACGACGAAATGTCGTTCACGCTCATCAGCGCAAACAACCCTTGGACAATCGCCCCAGATTACGAAACGACAACAAACAACGACTACGTAAACGTAATCAAGACAAACGAAGACGACACTTGGGAAATTGTCAAGGAAGGCAACAATTTGATGCTTTACTATTCATCGTCGGTTGTAATTCCCGAGCCCTCCACCTGCGCTGCAATCTTCGGCGCTTTGGCGCTTGCCTTCGCGGCATACCGCAGAAGAAAGTAGGAACGCAGGCGGCATAAACGAACAAGAAGCCGCAAATAGTTCCGGGATCAAGAAAGGGTGCTCAATCGAGTACCCTTTTTTGTACACTCCTTCGCCCCCTTTCTTGCTGTCCTCACTCTTCGCGGCTTCTTGTTCGTTTCTGTGCGCCCGCTGCCAGCAATTTAACGAGAATATAGTCCAAAAAAGAATAGAAATTTTTTACAGCCGCAGCGAAGCCGCTCTAACTTTAAAAACTTTTCCTAAATTGTTTGTTTTTTCTTTGATACGTTGAGTACTCTCTACGTGGGGAATGCGCGGTTGTAGGCTTTAAAAAGCGGGGAGAATGCGCGATGCTGTTGTGTTTTGCGAATGGGGAGCTGTACAAAAGTACTGCCCCCTGAGCAAAACCGACATGGAGGGCGAAGAATAAAAAAGCTCTTTTTTACGGAAGCGAAGCTCTATATTCCAATTTTGAAAAAATTGCTTTTTTATTCCGGTTTTCACCGCTTTTTTGGGTTTGACATGAGATAGAGAAAGAACATAAAGGAGGTTTCTTTTATTTTACTATGAACAAGGCAATATCCGCAACTTCCCTCAAAGAACTCGACGCAGAAGTTTTCGACGCTATCGCAAAGGAAACCAACCGTCAGCAAACGCACCTCGAACTCATAGCGTCGGAAAACTTCACTCTCCCCGCAGTGATGGAAGCAATGGGTTCAACCCTCACAAACAAATACGCGGAAGGCTATCCCGCAAAACGCTATTACGGCGGCTGCGAATTTGTGGACGTAATCGAACAGCTTGCAATCGACAGGGCTAAAAAACTCTTCGGGGCGGAGCATGTCAACGTACAGCCGCACTCCGGCTCGCAGGCAAATATTGCGGTTTACACCGCAGTCTTGAAGCCCGGCGACAAAATTCTTGCAATGTCGCTCGAACACGGCGGACATTTGAGCCACGGACACCCGATGAACCTTTCGGGTATGCTCTACGACATCGTAAGCTACGGCGTTGACGAAAAAACGGGCTGCATAGACTATGAAAAGCTCGAAGAAGTCGCCATGGCGGAAAAGCCGAAACTCATCGTGGTAGGCGCAAGCGCGTATCCGCGCACGATTTATTTCGACAAGGTCGGCGAAATCGCAAAAAAATGCGGCGCAATGCTGATGGCGGATATCGCCCACATCGCGGCGTTGGTTGCCGCGGGCGTACACCCGAATCCCGTGCCATACTGCGACTTTGTAACGACAACAACGCACAAAACCTTGCGCGGTCCCCGCGGAGGCATGATTATGTGCCGCGAACAATACGCAAAAGCGATTAATTCTTCGGTATTCCCCGGCAATCAGGGCGGGCCTCTCATGCACGTAATCGCGGCAAAGGCAGTCTGCTTCGGCGAAGCGTTGAAGGATTCATTCAAGGAATACGCAAAGCAGATAATCAAAAATACCGCAAAACTTGCCGACGAGCTTGCAAAGCGCGGACACGGAATTGTTTCGGGCGGAACAGACAACCACCTGCTTTTGATTGACTTGCGCAAAAACAACCCCGACCTGACGGGCAAAGCGGCTCAGGCGGCTTTGGACAAGGCTAACATCACCACAAACAAAAACACCATCCCCGGCGAAACCCGCTCCCCGTTCCAGGCAAGCGGCATACGCCTCGGCACCGCCGCAGTTACATCGCGCGGCATGGGCGAAGACGAGATGGTTAAAATTGCGGAAGCTATCGACCTTGTTTTGTCAAATCCCGAAGACGAAGCGGCAATCGAAAAAGCAAAGAAAATTGCGCTCGACCTCTGCGCAAAATTCCCTCTGCCGTACTGATAAAACAAAATATATATGATTTTAAGCCGCCGGTTGCAACATTCGGCGGCTTTTTTGTTTTTTTGCGAACGAAAGATTTAAGGCAAATAAAAATTTATTAAAAAAAAATCTTGCAAATTTTGCTTTTTTTGGAGACTATTTAAACAGCTTAAAAAGGCGTGATTGCAAGGTTCAAAAATCTTTGTTCATCCTTTTGAAGCCCTACCCCACTGAAATTTAACAAACAAAACAATCTTATTTACTTATTAAAAAGGTTATTATGAAAAACAGACAAACTCACAAGGCGTTCACATTGGTTGAATTGCTAATCGTTATATCAATCATCGCGGTATTGGCAGGTTTGGTTATGCCGGCTCTCACAGGAGCAATGAGATCGTCCGACAAGCTGAAATCATTAAATAACGCAAAAGGCATTGCCACTGCTTGGCAAAGCTACGCAAAAGGTGAACGCTCGCGCACGCTCACCGCAGACACTGTGCACGATTGGGCTTTCCGCCTTGCATCCCATGCGGATTTGAATTTGCCTTCATTCTGGATTATGGAATTTGACCCGATAGTTGCAGACAAACTCGGCTCCGGCGCTCCCATGCCCACAAATATTGGCGACAAACTCGGCACAAACTGGAAAATCAGCGAAGAATTTAAAGCATTCCCCCTCTCTTGGGAAGTTGCAAACAAAACACAGCCGAGCGCAAACTCAAACACTCCCTTGCTTTGGTCGCGCGGCTTGAAGGCAACAGGCACTTGGGACAAAAACGAAGGCGTGTTCGGCGACCAGGGCGGGCACATCGCATTTGTTGACATGTCTGTAAAATGGTACGACGCCTTGCAAACCGAAGACGCTCCGCGCGGGGAACTCAAAGTTTACAACGAAACGCGCCCGACATTCAATATCGGACAGGCAATTCGCGGCGGCGCGGCAAACATTTTGAAATCGCAAACGGAATAGTTTTTGAATTTCAATTTAAAAAAGGCGGAATAAAATTCCGCCTTTTTTTTTGCGCCCATACAAAATATAATTATTATTTCGCAAGAAACCTATTTGAACCCTCTCAAAAAAAACATTTGCCTAAGTTTCAGAGTATAAAAATACTTTTTTAAAAAAAGCTTGATTTTATTCTTTTTCGGGATACTTCTAAATTATCTATTTTACATTTTAACTATATAGTTTTATGAAAACGAAGAAATTTCTCTATTCTTTGGCGGCTTCAGCTTTATTTTTGAGCGGCGCATACGCCGCCGATACAGAACTTGTACTTGACGCCTCCCAAGACGGTTTGACATGGGCTGACGCTCTTTGGTCAAACGGAACGCCGCAAGCGGATATCACTGCCCTCATCAACATTGCCGACTCTGAAAATCCCCTTTTGATACAAGGCGAAGCTGTGGTGGGAAAACTTCAAGTTTATAATAATTCCTCAATTTTGCTCACGGGAGAAGGCAATTCTCTCACAACAACCTTTACCGCATCCCCCTACGGGAATGTCGAACTTTACAACAATTCAAAATTTGTTGTTTCGGACAAGGCAAGTTTGACAATTGCAAAAGGAATGTCCGTTTATGTTAATGATAATGCGTCGTTTGAAGTGGACGGTGCTACTTTTACAGGTCAGTTTTATAACGAAGTAAACAGTGCGGTAATTAAAAACGGCTCAACTTGGAATATGACAGGCATGGGCAATATGTGGGACATCAACCTCCAAGTTGTAAAATCCACAATAAACCAAACTACTAATATTGGCTTTGGACATGGACAAGCCTCTGATCGCTCAAAAGTCATAACCTTGCAAAATTCCACTTGGGATACAAATGGCTATGGTGTATGCGTAGCCGGCATTGTAAACATCTATGATTCTTCTATTACAGAAGGCGGACATTTTAACATTGGTCAAGATAATGGCAATGCAAGCTATGAAAATACCATAACATTTAAAGGCAAAAGTGCTGAATCAATTGCGTCTTTGCAAACCTATAAACTTTGGTGGAATACTAACGGCGGAGATACTTCTACAACCTTGCACCAAGCGGGAAACACCAACGTTACAATTTCAAACGCTTTTGACTCCGGAAATAACACAAACGGCGGCGGAAATGTATTATGGCTCTTTTCAGGCGATAACAACACGGCTCAAAGTTCCGCAGATTCCACATGGGGCGATAATGGCAAAAACAAAAACACGACGGGTATTTGGAAAATAACAAACGCTCAAACAGTAGAAGGTATTCAAACAACTTCGACAAACTCCCTCTTTAAAACGAATTCAATCTATTTGAAGGTTTCGGGCGTTGCGGGCAATGACTTCCAGTCGATTGTTGACTGGGCTGGCACAGGCAACACGTTCAGAACAAGTTATGACGTTTTCCCCTGCCTTTCAACAGGCGCGGGCACAAGCGCAGTTTCTTCTTTCACTGTCCGCGACGGCGCGCTTGCCGACATCGGTGCGTTTGTAGTTGTGGGTGGCAAGGTTGATGCATCGCTTTCGGGAACAGCGTCTTTCAATGTTTTAAACGGCGCGACATTCAATCAAAAATCTCATATCGTCTTGCAGAACTCTACCGTAGCAGGCTCGACAGGCAGAAGCGAATTCAACTTTGAAAATGCAAATTGGAATAGAACCGGTGGTAGCCTCCTTATCGGGTTTGGCTCAAATTCTCGCAACGACAACCCGTATCAAGATGCAATTTCGGGTACATCTATTGCTACAATAAAAGATTCCACAATAACCTATGGTGGTAACGTAGCTCTTGCTGGATCAAAAGTAGATTTAAGTGAAAGTGGAACTACACACTCAAACATTGCAAAGCTCGTTATTGACAATACCCAATTTACATTTAGCGGAGAATTATATTTAGGGCATAGTGGCTACAATGGTGGAACAATCCATGGTGGAACATCTATCATTGAAGTTATAGGCGAAAATTCTGCATTCATTTCATCAAAGAAAGGTTTGTATTCGGGCTATAATACAACGACTTACGGTGGAGACCGCAAAATTTTGGTAAGCGGCAAGAACAACACTGTTTCTTTCGGCTCGGACGGTGCTTTTTACATGAACTCCGCAGGAGGTGCAAAACAATATGGCGGCTCGTTTGAAGTAAACATTCAAGGCGAAGGTCATACATTCCAAACTGCAAACAATTTTGACATGGGAATGATAGACGCCGTTGGCGGTTCAAATACATTCTATGTAAAAGGAACGTCTTCTGCTAATAAAAATAAGGTTTATGTAGATCGCGACATCTACATAAAAGCTTCAAGCAACGAAGAATCAACAATTACAAACACAATGGAGCTTGCAGGCAATACAATCCTTTCAAAGTCTGATGGTGGAAAAACAAACTTTTACTTGTCTTCTTATGACACTGCCGTTGCAGGTACTGCAAAATTCATAGTTTCGGGCGAGAATAACGAACTTTATTTAAACAACTTTGCAGTTGGCAAAGCAGACCTTGATTCAGGAAGTGTATTGCTCCAAATTGAAGGTTCAACCCACAACATTAGTGCAGTTAATTTTGCAATGAGAACAAGTGGCTTGAATACACAAGCGGCAACACTCTCTTTCGTTTCTGACAGCGTTGGCATATCTACTTTGCAAACTACAAACGTAAACGAATTAAGCGGTTTCATTGACGTGGATTTCTCAAAGTATGTTGCACAATCAACAGATCCGATGCAGTTTATTTTGATATCTGCTGAAAATAATTGGGACGGTTCAAATTACGAAACAGATAGCGATAACGAATATATCAAAGTATCTTTGGCAAATGAAAACGATACTTGGAGAACATTTATGGAAGGCAACAATCTTGTATTGGAATATACTTCCGCTGTAATCCCCGAACCTTCGACATTTGCCGCCATATTCGGCGCGATTGCCCTCGCATTTGCTGCATATCGCAGAAAAAAGCAGTAAAAAACGGGCAGGAACGGCAATAAAAAAGCAGTTTTACAAAGTTTTATTTTTCGGCAAAAGCATCCTTAAAACGGATGCTTTTTTATTGCCTCGCCCTCCATTTGTACTTTGCCTGCGACTTGCGGACCTATGTCCGCTGACGCTTGGCAAAGCGCAAAGCATCGGGCTTCCTGCCCGTTTTTTACCCTCACAACCCGCCAAGACGCTTGCGTAAACATACGCCCAAACAATTTCTAAGCGCGCAAAAACGGCAATAAAAAAGCAGTTTTACAAAGTTTTATTTTTCGGCAAAAGCATCCTTAAAACGGATGCTTTTTTATTGCCTCGCCCTCCATTTGTACTTTGCCTGCGGCCTCTTTACGAGCGCCATTTTGCCATATTTTACGCGCAAACCATTTTAGTGAAAAAGAAAGTTGCTTTTTTAGGCGGATGCATTAAAAGAATTTGGCATTTAAAAATAAGAATATTTATGGCGAAAAATTCCGGAAAATTGAAATGGTGCAAAGTAAGGCTCGGCAACGACCTCAACTGGTGGGTGTCGGAAACAAGCGATAAGGTAAATTGGGACGTAGACGGATTAAGCGTCATAGATCCGCGCCAAGCCGCCCATATTCTCGAATCGCTTTCCGCGCTTAAAGAATACGGACTGCAAGAAAGCATTGTGGAAAACGCGTTCTTCACATTTGCAATCGACAAGAAAACCGACAAGAACACTGTGCGCATAACCCGCGTGACAGGCTCGGTGTACGACGACGAGCAATACTTTTTGCTGCCCAACAACCTCGACGACGAATCGTCTCCGTACGCGGAATTTTTGGACCATATCACATCCCTTCAAATAAAGATGCTAAACAGCACTTTCAAATTTGAAGAAAAGCTCACAATCGAAGACCTCGAAGACGAAATCCGCGAAAAATACCACAACGACTACATGGAAGGAAAGGCAATCCATGTCTTTCCGGAAGTCATGGACATCTTGGAATACGTTCCCGAAGGCTATTCGTTAGACGATGAAGAGGAAGATTTCGACAAGGAAAAAGAAGACGAAGAAGATTCTTACGACGATATAGACGACCTGCCCAGCGAAGACGAAAACATCGAAGAAGACGAAACCATGCACTGGGACGAGGAAGATGAAGACTCTTACGGCGATTTCAGCGATGAAGACGGCGAAAGCTTCGACAGCGACGACTATTAAAAAAGTTTTCTTATTTCCGAAAACTATTTAATACTTCGTCCGCAATTTTCACATGGAAAACCTCCCCGCAAATTCAAAAGAAAATTTAAGCACCGCAAATGCTCAAATTGAAATTGCGGACGAAGTTGCCCTCGTAAGAATAAGCGGAGACTGGCTTGTCTCATCCAAACGCCCCGATTTTGGCGCAATTATAGGCGAGTTTCCGGCAAAAACAAGGGAAATAAAATTCGACTGTTCGTCTCTTGCCAAATTCGATTCCTCATTAATTTGTTTTCTGCTTAAAATTTACGATTTTTCAATCGAAAAAAAGACGCCACTTAACCTCGCGTCGCTGCCCGAAAGCGCGGTTTCGCTTTTAAATCTCGCAACTGCGGTAAATCTGAAAACAAACGAAAGCAGAAACTACCGCAATAAAAACATCTTCCACGAAGTCGGCACGCACACAATCTCCTCTTTGCAAAAAGTAAAGGAGCAGCTCGCGTTTTTGGGCGAATTTACAATCGCGTTCTTCAATATTTTCAGGCTGCGCAGCAAATTTATGGCATCAGACCTGATGAAGGCAATACAGCGTTCGGGACCGAATGCGCTTTTGATTGTGTCGCTCATAAGCTTTTTAGTCGGGCTTATATTGGCGTTCGTAGGCGCAATTCAGCTTTCCAAATTCGGCTCCACGATTTATATTGCCGACCTCGTCGGCTTGGCGATGGTGCGCGAAATGGGAGCGATTATGGTAGCCATAGTGATGGCCGGCAGAACGGGGGCGGCTTTTGCGGCCGAGCTTGGCTCGATGAAAGTAAACGAAGAAATTTCAGCTTACAGGACATTCGGCATTTCACCGATGGAATTTTTGGTATTGCCGCGAATGATTGCCCTTGTGCTTATGTTCCCGCTTCTTACTATTTTTGCCGACTTAATGGGCATAATTGGCGGATTTGCAATAGCATGGGGAATGTTCGACATAAACTATGAAAGCTATCTATCGCACACCGCAAACTTTTTAAACCTTACCCAATGCCTTGCCGGAATAGGCAAAAGCGTGGTTTTCGGCGTGATAGTCGCAATGGTTGGCTGCATGAAGGGCATGACTTGCGGCGACAGCGCCGAAGACGTCGGGCTTGCCACAACTTCAAGCGTGGTGACAAGCATAACATTAATCGTTGTCGCAGACGCAATATTCGCGGTGCTGTTTAATATTTTCGGGATATGAGTTCGCAAAAAATAACAGTCGAAAACCTTTCGATAGGCTACGAAGACTACGCCGTGATGAACAATCTCAATTTTGAAGTGGAAAACGGCGAAATTTTCGTGGTTATGGGCGCGAGCGGATGCGGCAAAAGCACGCTTCTTCGCACAATGATAGGGCTTCAAGATGCTTTAAGCGGCTCGATTTCCTACGGCGGAAAGAATTTCAACAACGCCCCCGAAGACGAAAAATCGGAAATGCTGCGCTATTTCGGCGTCCTCTACCAAGGAGGCGCTCTATGGTCGGCAATGACGCTTGAAGAGAATATCGCCCTGCCCCTGCGCCGCTTCACAAAGCTCTCCGAAAACGACATAAAAGAGCTTGTCAACTTAAAGCTCGCATTGGTTGGGTTGAGGGGTTTTGGCAGCTTCTATCCGTCGGAAATAAGCGGCGGAATGAGAAAGCGCGCCGGACTTGCGCGCGCAATCGCGCTCGACCCCAAAATACTTTTCTTCGACGAGCCGAGCGCGGGGCTTGACCCCGTGTCGTCAAGAAGGCTCGACGAGCTAATACTCCAAATGCGCGATTCCACAGGCGCGACGGTCGTCATTGTAACCCACGAGCTTGCGAGCATTTTCACCGTCGCCGACCGCGCGATTTATTTGGACAACAAAACCCGCACGCAAACGGCAATCGGCAACCCGAAAGAGCTGTTAAAAAGCGGGAACGCAGATGTGAGAACTTTCTTAAACAGGGGCGTCGACCCGCTTTCAACGGAAAATAAATTATGACAAAAAAAGCAAATCCCATTGTAATAGGCATTTTTGTGATTAGCGCGCTTTTAATAGCGCTAATCGCGCTGATGGTTTTTGGCGCATCAAAATTTTTCACGAAAACCGAAAAATTCGTATGCTACTTTAAAAGCGGCATAAACGGCCTGGACATCGGCGCCCCCGTAAAATATAAAGGCGTGGAAATCGGCAAAGTCGAGGACATCCTGATTTTGCCATCGCCGCGGGACCCGCGAAAGTCAATGATTTCGACAAAGCTTTCGATAGACCTTACCAAAACAAAGAGAAGCTCTTTCGGGGGTTTTTACGAAAGCGAAACGCAGTTGAAAAAGCAGATAGAAGACGGCTTGCGCGCAAAGCTTAATTTTCAAAGCATCGTTACGGGTATGCTCTACATAGAGCTCGACTACTTTGCGGAGCCTAACACTCCGTTTAAAATGTTCAACATAATGCCGAGCAACATCATGGAAATCCCCGTAGTGGAATCCAACATATCGGATACCATAAAGCTTATGGAAAAGACATTGAAGGAAGTGTCCGAAATAGATTTCAACTCGCTTTCCAAAAACATAAACGCGCTTCTTGAAACCTCAAACGAAAAAATCGCCCAAATAGACGTCGCAAAAATAAACTCAAACCTTGTCGGCGCGCTCGAAAACATAAACGCAATAACCGCGAAGGCAAACAAAGAAAACCTTCCCGCGGAAATCAAAACCGCCATTGCCGGCGCAAAGGCATTTTTTGAGGGTTCGGATAACAACATGAAAAAACTTGCGGCAAACGCAGAACAGACAATGGGCAATTTAAACAGGCTGGCAGAAAACGCAAACGCGCTGATTTCGCCTAATTCCCCGTTTTTATACGATATTTCAATATTCCTGCAAAACATAAGCTCGACGGCGTACTCCCTGAAAACCCTTGCGGATTTTCTCGACAGAAATCCAAGCGCGCTTTTGACAGGCAGGCCCGAAAACGAATAACCATCGCAAAAAAATGAAAAAGAACTTTTTTAAACTGATTTTGTCCGCAATCGCGCCGCTTCTCCTTTGCTCCTGCATAGGGCTTCGCATCGACCGCCCGAAAGACAATACAAAATACCATGCGCTTCCCCCCGCGCAGACGAGCGAAAGAGCGGAAGGCTTGAAAGACGCGAGCGTAAACGTCTTTGAAGTGCGCATTCCAAGCTACATGGCGCGCAGCCAAATCGTGTACGGAGGCAAAAACTCGTCGGAGGTTTTCATAGCCGACTCCGATCTTTGGGCGGAACCCGTGCAAAATGCCGCCACGCGCTCGGTAGTATGCTTCCTGTCTGAAATGACAAATTCAAACGGCATACAGTCAAGCCTCGTTTCAAATTTAGGCAAAAAACCCCTCGTTTTAAAAATAAACATCCTCGAATGCATTGGAGAGCTTAACGGCAAGCTGAATTTCAAGGCGCAATACTCCATTGCAAATTCGGAAAATGCCATATCCGAGTTTTTCGCATTCTCGACGGACGCAGGAGCAACATGCAACGAGTATGTTTTCGCAATTTCAAAGGCGATAGAAAGTTTAAGCCTTGATATTTGCAAAAAAATGTCGGATTTTAATAAACAATAAACCATTAAAAAAGAAACGGAAAAATATATGACAACAGCTTTATGGTTTTCGGGTCAGGGCGCGCAGAGCGTCGGAATGGCTAAAAGTTTGCACGAAGCCGACGGCGACGTAAGGGAGCTCTTTTCAAGAGCCGACGAAACGCTGGGCATGCCGCTTTCAAAATTCTGCTTTGAAGGCCCGATGGAAGAATTGACAAAAACAAGCGTATGCCAGCCCGCCTTGTTCCTGCACGGCATATGCGTTGCGACTATTTTGAAAAAGCGCGGAATGCTCGGCGAATTGAAGGCGGCTCTCGGGCTTTCTCTCGGGGAGCTTACAGCCCACGCGCTCGCAGGCACATACTCTTTTGAAGACGGCTTGAAAATAGTCGCCGAAAGGGGAAGGCTAATGCAGGAAGCATGCGACGCCTCAAAAGGCGCAATGTCGTGCTTTATCGGAGCGTCGGTGGAAGACGTAAAACCGTACTGCGAGGAATTCGACATCGACATGGCGAATTTGAACTGCCCCGGACAAGTCGTAATTTCGGGCGACGCTGAAAAAATCGAAGCCGCAACCGCAGCCGCAAAAGAGCGCAAAGCCTTCAAGCTCGTTGTTCCGCTGAAAGTCGCGGGAGCGTACCATAGCAGGCTTATGGAGCCCGCAAGGGCAAAGTTTGAAAAATTCCTCGAAGGCATCGAATTTAAAAAACCGAACATTGCCGTGTTCACAAATGTCACGGGCGAACAAATTTCAGACCCCGCGGAAATCAAGAAAGCTTTGGTTTTGCAAGTCGTATCTCCCGTAAAATGGGAATTGTGCGTAAGAAACGCCTCTAAACTCGGCATAGACCAATATTATGAATGCGGACCCGGCGGAGTCTTGGCGGGAATTGCAAAACGCATCGACAAGGAATTGAACGTGAAATCCATCGCGGAATTCGGCGATTTCGAATAAAATCTTCAAAAATATGAAATAAAGGGGAAAAAAAGAGGTTGACAAAATCTCTTTTTCAACCTTTCATTTTACGTTTTAAAAATTTAAGAAAATCAATAAATCAAAATGGCACTCAGAATAAGATTACAAAGGCACGGTTCGACCCATAACCCCACTTACAGAGTTGTGGTTGCGGAACAGGCGTCAAGACGCGACGGCAAGTTCGTTGAAAATCTCGGCTATTACAACCCGAAAGCTCGCGGTCAGGAAGCGGAATCGAAACTCAACATCGAACGCATAGACTATTGGACAAGCGTCGGCGCGCAAATGAGCGACACCGCAAAAGCGCTTGTTAAGCGCGCAAAAAAAGAAGCCGCAAACGCATAATTGCGCAGGCGGCACAAAAATCGCCGTAAAACCGGCGGTTTTTTACTCGACATAGCATGGCAATTTTAAAAGTAGATTTTTTGACGCTGTTCCCTGCGATGCTCGACGGATTTTTAACGGAGAGCATGCTTGGCAGAGCGCAAAAAAACGGAATTTTGGAATTACATGCGCATAACATTCGCGATTGGGCGGAAGGTAAACATAAAATCACCGACGACAGGCCTTTTGGAGGAGGTCCGGGGATGCTGATGAAGCCTGAACCCGTATTCGCCGCAATCGAAGAGCTGCAAAGTCCGGAATGCACAAGAATTTATATGTGCCCCGACGGAGAAAAGCTCTCGCCGCAAATAGCATCGGAGCTTGCAAAGGCAAAGCATTTGATAATACTTAGCGGACACTACGAAGGCATTGACGAACGCATACGCGAATGTGTAATCGACAGGGAAATCTCCATAGGAGATTACGTTTTGACAAACGGCACTTTGCCTGCGGCGGTCTTGGTCGATACCGTTGCAAGATATGTGCCGGGAGTTCTCGGCGAAGAAAATTCCCTTTCGGCAGACTCTTTCAACGACAACCTGCTCTCTTTTCCGCAATACACAAGACCTGCGGAATTCAGAGGGATGAAAGTTCCCGAAGTTTTGATGTCGGGCAACCATGGCGAAATTGAAAGATGGAGGCGCGAACGGCAAGTTGAGCGCACAAACAAAAGGCGACCAGATATTTTAAAGCAGAGTTAAGGAGACAATATGAATCAGGAATTGCTTAAAGAAATCACAAAAGAGCAAATCAAGGAAAACGTCACAAGCTTCAAAGTCGGCGACGGCGTTCGCGTCCACACAAAAGTTCGTGAAGGCGACAAGGAACGTATTCAGGTATTTGCAGGCATCGTAATTGCGCGCAAAGGCAGCGGCATTCACGAAACATTCACGGTACGCCGCATTTCTTACGGCGAAGGCGTGGAACGCGTATTTCCGCTCAACTCGCCGAATATCGAAAAGATTGAAGTTGAACGCGAATCTGTGCCGATGAGAGCACGCCTTTACTACTTGCGCGACAGAATCGGCAAGGAAGCAACAAAGGTTAAGGAAAAGCGTTTGCAGCAGGCGTAATCGCCTTTTCCAGAAAGTAAAATTTACCGGCGTCGAAGCGCACAAGCGCGCTTCGCGCTTTTTTATGTCCGCACTCCATAAAGAAAAATCGGCAAGCCAAAAGCCTGCCGATAAAAATTCGAAAAAAATGCAGGCTAAGCTTTCTTCAATGCGTCAAGCATAGTTTCAATCTGCAGCGGTCTCGACGTCCAAAGAGAAAGAGAAAGCGCGCCTTGCGCCGCAAGCATGGCAAGCCCCGACGCCGCCTTAAAGCCGTATTTTCGCGCTTCCGAAACAGCGTTTGTTTCGCGCGAACGGATATACGGCATATCAAAATAAACGCAATCTTGCGGAATTTTCGAAAAATCCAAAATGGGCTTGTCGTCGGGCTTTAATCCCACGGAACTTGCATTTATGATTATTGATTTCGGCGCGATTTCCGAAAAGCACTCCAAAGGTTCTGCGGAAAATCCGCAGGAGGAAATATCCGCCAAAAGCCTTTCAAGCCTCGACTTTGTGCGGTTATAAATGCGCAGGCTCCTGCATCCGTCAACGAGAGCCTTAAAAGCGGCGGCTCTCGACGCCCCGCCCGCCCCCAAAATCACGACGTCGGAATTTTTAAAAACGCGGCCGCTGAAATTTTCGACCGCCCAAGCCACGCCAAAACCGTCGGTATTGTCGCCCTTCCATCCGTCTTTTGCCCTGATTAAGGTATTAGCCGCCCCGACCATTTGCGCAAAGGGCGATATTTCGCCCAAAAACGGCACTACAATCTCTTTGTGCGGTATTGTCAGGTTTATGCCCGCAAAATCCGCCTTGTGAAATTCCGAAAGCGTTTTTTCGAGATTTTCAGGATCTATCTCGAATTTGTAGTACTTCCAAGATGCGAACTGTTCTTCCGACAAAGCCAATTTCCGCAATGCGGCATTCTGCATTGCGGGGCTTAAAGAATGCGCAACGGGCTTCCCGAAAACAGCGAGGGCGTTTTCCGCAAAACTGCCGCGCTTTTTCAAGTCTTCAAGATGCAAAACAATGTCTGTATCAAACATAAATTCTCTCCCCGAAAAGAAAAGTCCCAACCCTTATGAGAGTAGAACCCTCTTTTATGGCGCATTCCAAATCACCCGACATTCCCATTGAAAGCTCGGGCAAAGCAACATCAAACTCTGAACTCAGCCTGTCGCGCAAATCGCGCAAGTTTGAAAAAGCCCTGCTTGCCGACGCCAAGTCTTCATCAAGAGGCGCGATTGCCATAAGCCCCTCAACCTTCAAATTTCCAAGCTTTAAGATTTCCTCCAAAAGCCTCGGAGCCTCCTCTATTTCAGCCCCGAATTTTGCGGGGTCGCGCCCCGAATTTACCTGCATTAAAACGCGCAAAACTTTGCCCGCCTTCTCCGCTTCGGAATTGAGCTTCAATGCAAGATGCGCACTGTCAAGGCTCTGCACCCTGTCAAACAGCATAACAGCCTTCTTTGCCTTGTTCGACTGCAAATGCCCGATAAGCTCCCATGAAAGCCCGCTTGAAAGCGGAATTTTGCCCTCCGCCTCCTGCACCCTGTTTTCGCCGACCGAAAGAATCCCGGCCCTCTGCGCATACAAGGCGGCATCAACGGGATGGTTTTTCGTGACAGGCAAAATACGCACTTCGTCGGGATTTCTGCCGCAAGACGCGCAGGCAAGCCCAATCCTCTCTTTTAGCCTGTTTAAGTTTTGCGAAAATTCGTCAAACGAAATCATCTTAAAAAATCACTGCTGTTTTTTGGCTTCTTTTGAAGATTCCATCAAACGCTTGCCAAACTTCCACAAAGGCCCCGTTATGTTGCCCGCATTCGTCAAAACATCGTCCAAGGCGTTTATGAACCTATCGATTTCCTTGTCGCCCGAAATGTATGGCGGAAGGATTTTCAAAACGTCGGAGCCGTGGTCGGTGACCTGCGTAATGATGCGGTGATTGTCCATAAGGGAAGTGACAATCATCTGGGTAAACAAGGCGTCGTTTGCCATTTTCAAGGCTTTCCACGCCGCTTTCTTTAATATCGACTTCGGCTCTTGAAATTCGATTGCAATCATAAGCCCCATACCGCGGGCTTCTTTTATGTAATCGTGCTTTTCGCGAAGAGCGTTTATCCTTTCCACAATTTTCCTTCCGGCTTCGGCGGAGCGTTCGACCATATTTTCGTTGTCCAATACGCTCAAAGTCGCCAAACCTGCAACCATTGCAAGGGCGTTTCTTCCGAAAGTCGTTGAATGAACAACGCATCTTTCCAAGTTAGAGAACGCCGCCTGATGTATGGCGCGCGTCGTTATAAACGCGCCTACGGGCACATAGCCGCCCGACAATGTTTTTGCGACAGTCACAATGTCGGGGTCCAAATTCCAGTGGTTGAAGGCAAACATCTTGCCCGTTCTGCCCAAACCCGTCTGGACTTCGTCGCAAATAAAGAGAGTTCCGTATTTTCTGCAAAGCTCCTGCGCCTTCGGCAAGTAGTCTTCCCTCGGAATATGCACCCCGTGCCCCTGCACGCATTCAACGATAAACGCCGCAACGTCGCCTTTTTTAAGCTCCGCTTCAAGAGCGTCCAAATCGTCATAAGGAACGCATCCGAAACCGGGAAGCATTCCTCCGAAGCCCTCCTGAAAATTCTTGCTAACCGTCAAAGAAAGAGAGCCATAAGTTAATCCATGATACCCGCCCTTCTGCGAAAGCACTCTCGGACGCTTCGTGAAAGCCCTTGCAAACTTCACCGCGCCTTCGTTCGCCTCAGTGCCTGAATTACAGAAGAATACCGCTTCAAGCCTTCCTCCCAGACGCTTTACAAGCTCCTCCGCCAAAAGCCCGCTTAAAAGCGCGCAGTTTAGCTGAACCATGTTCGAGACTTTCATGTCGACGGCGTCTTTTATCGCCTTTCCGACAACCGGATGGTTTCTGCCCAATCCGAACACCCCGTAGCCGCTTATGAAGTCCAAATAGTCGTTGCCCTGTCCGTCATAAAGATAGCATCCGTCGCCCTTTAAGAAACACTTGTCAAAACCTATTGTCCGCAAGACTTTCACAAAAGTCCTGTTCATATACTTTTCGTGAAGTTCGTAATTTTCGCCGAAACGCGATTCCACCAAAGACTGCAAGTCAAATTCTTTCATACCATTAAAAACGATTTTAGAGAAATATTACCGCCGCTATATGCAAGTTCAAACCTTATTTTGAAAAAATCTCCCATAAAAAAACTTGCCCTTTCCGCGTTTTTATCAAAAGTAAAACAAAAAGATTTTATATATGGAAACTATTTTTCCCATGGCGCATTATGTCGTAAACCTCGACCCGTTTGCGGTACGCTTCCCCGACGGATGGTTTTTGGAGGGCATACGCTGGTACGGACTGGCATACCTTGCGGGATTTTTAATCGGGCTTTGGCTGCTCAATTTATACTATAAAAAAGGACGCTCGCCGCTAAATCCGGACGAAACATCGTCGCTTTTGACGTATCTTGTCTTGGGCATAATAATAGGCGGAAGGCTCGGCTATATGCTATTTTACGACTTCGACAGATTCGTCTCGGACCCAATCAGCGTATTTAAGATAATGAACGGCGGAATGGCAAGCCACGGTGGATTTATCGGGGTTGCGATAGCGATTGCGCTGTTTTCAAAAATCCACAAAACATCATTTTTAAAAATCGCCGACTTGGTCGCGCTCGTATCGACTCCGGGAATTTTTTTGGGAAGAATCGCAAACTTTGTAAACGGCGAACTGTGGGGCAAAGTTTCAAACGTCCCGTGGGCAA
>JAGBWO010000048.1 GCA_017629765.1 Opitutales bacterium
AAACGGACGCCCTTTTGCCTCGAAAATCTTCCGCACGGCGCCTGCGTTGAGCGCGTTTGCCGCAAGCCCGTAAACAGTCTCCGTCGGAAGCGCGACAATCCCTCCCGCCAAAATAATTTCGGCGGCTCTTTTTAGAGAGGCGTCTGAATCGTCCAAAACCATTAAAACAAAAAGGCGACCGAAGCCGCCCAAAAAGAATAAATCAAAAAAACAGATTTTACTTCATAAGGAGCATATTGCGCCCCTGCTTGATAACCTTCTTGACGTGGCGCTGTTCCTTTGCGGACAAACCCGTAAATTTGCGCGGCAAAATTTTACCGGTTTCAGTTGTATAGCGATTTAAGCTTTCCGTATCGGAAAACGACAAATCCAAAGCTGACTTTTTTTGTTCTTCTGACATGTTATGCTTTTAATTAAAATATTTTTACAATACGAACTTGTATCTATTTTTTAAAGCGTCATATTAAAGAGAGGCTTGGGCGGCAATGCAAGTAATTTTTTTAAAAAAATTCAAAAAAAAGGCGATTTTTTCAACCGCCCCTATTAATGCCTGCAAATTTTGATTTTACTTGCGCGATTTTGCCACCTTTTCAATAAACGGCTTTGCCATTTCCTCCATTACGGCATAGCCTTCGGCGGTCGGATGCACGCCGTCTCTTGAATAATTCAAAGGCAGCCCTTTCCGTTCGTCAACCATTTTAGAATGGTAGTCGAGATAAGCTATTTTATTCTTTTTGGCGTAGTCTTGAAGCATTTTGTTTACTTCAATAATCTTGTCGCCCACATTTTCGATTTCCTTGCGCCATCCGTATTCGGCGGCGGGAAGAATCGAGCAAATTACAGGTTTGATTTTATGCGCCTTTGCAATTTCGCACATAGACTGTATGTTGCCGGCAATGTTTTCAAGCGAAATCGGACCCTGATTTCTTGCAATGTCGTTTGTGCCTGCCAAAATAAGAACCACTTTCGGCTTCAAATCCACAACGTCGCGCTGAAAACGGGCAAGCATCTGGCTTGTGACCTGTCCGCTGATTCCGCGTCCGACATAATTGTTTTCGGCAAAAAACTGCCTGCGAGAGCCGAACCAGCCGTCGGTGATTGAATCCCCCATAAAGACCGCAATCGGAGCGGCTTTCAAGGCTTTTACCTCTTCGTTTGCCTTGGCGTACCTGCCATAGTTCGCCCAGTCGGCAAAAAGCAGGGTTGAAAACGCGGCAAAAACGGCAAAAAATGCAATAAATCTTTTCATAACGCAAAAATTATCTGTTTTTACAAAAAATTAAAAGAAAAAAATCGGCAAAGTTTTTAGCCCTGCCGATTTTAATTTCCGCCAAAATCTTCCGCGCGCTATTTGCCGAAAATTTTAATCCCGCTCAAATGGAAATATTCTTTTTTGCGGAGCTCAACCTTAACAAAGCGCGCTTTTTTCGTTTTATCCAAAACGATTTTCCACATTTTTCTGGCGTTTTTAGTCTGCCAAACCTCTTCCCAATCGCTGCCGTTTTGGGAAATATAGACATGCATATTGTCCGTGCGGTTGCCCTCATTGTCTTTGCGGTTGTATATCAGCATTCCCGATACGCCGCAAATTTTCCCCAAATCGATAACCGCATACTGGACATCATCGTTTCGCTCCGTGTGGAAGGCGAAATTTTTTCCCTCGCAAAGAAGCGGATTTCCGCCTTTTGGATGGTATTGCCCAGAAATGGAAGAGTATTCAATTTTCGCGTTCTTTGAAATCCAATCCCCTTCGATACTTTTAACAAGCGAATTATCCCGCCTGTTTTTCTCTTCATGGACAAACGAATACGAAAACTTGTCGGAAAAGCGCATTCCGTAAAAAGAATCAAACTTTCCTTTTGATTCCTCCATTGAAGATTTTACATCGAGAACCAAAAATTTGAACTCTACCGAGCCTTCAAAATAATTCCTGTACTTATCCAAAGTCGTCGGTCCCAATGCGCCGTTTCCGACGCCCGAAACATACGGGGCAATTCGAAGCTCGCAAACATCGGTTTTCGGAAGGTCTTTGAAATGCTTTGCGCGTAAAATTTCCTCCTGCGAATTAGGCAGCAATGAAAAATTCAACCCATCTCCCGCAACCGCAAACAAAAGCGAATTCCCCCTGCCGTTCTTTACTTCAAACAATTTTACGCCGCCGCGGTTTCCGCAATCCTGGGGCTTTGCGTAGGGAAAAATTTCGTTTGAAACGAGATAGGACCACTTGCCGAAATCCGCAGACTGCATTCTGTCGATATAATTCATATGACCGCCCAAACCCAAGTAGCGCACGGAATGGGCTTCCCCTTTAGGCATAAAAGCGCGAATGCCCACTCTCGGCAAGTACAGGTTTTTCGGCGTTTCGTTTAATTTTACTATCCTCGTCGAAACCTCCAAAACGCCGTCGCCCGAAAGCGAATAAGCCTGCTCCAACACAAAGCCAATGCCCTCGTCGTTTGCATAATTTGCGCTCGTCAAAACCCTCGCAAACGACGGCGACAATTTTTTTACTTCGATTTTTTGATTCGACGGAGCAAGCCCGTTGAATTTGTATTCGTCAAACTCCCTGCGCGCCTTGCGGTGGTTTTCAATCCAAGCCGATGAAATATCGAGGCCAAACGGCGTTGAAATCTTTTCGCCCGACTTGCTAGAAAGCGTTTCAAGAGCGGCGGTTTTTTGGTCAAAAACAAGCTTAAGAGATGAAGAGGAAAGCTCTATCTTGCCGTTTGAATTTTTAACTTCAACCCTGCCCCTCGGCGAAAAGGTTTTCTTGGAATCGGTTTTCTTTATAAAAAAGCTCTTTTTGGAGAATTTCCCGAAAGCAAAATCCGCAACCGATTCCGGGGTGGAGCTTGAATCTGAAATTGATTTTAAATCCAAATTAGAGGAGCCGCCTTTAAAGCTGATTTCATAAAAATATTCGCCGGGCAAATCCGAATTGAATTTCGGCAAGACAACTTTGTATTCAACGGTTTTGCCTGCGGGCAAATCTATTTTAAGGGGAGAGGAGGCAATAACGTCCCCGTTTCGCTTCACCTTTATTTCTCCGTGAAGCTCGTTCAAATTGGTATCCAAATATTCGTTTGAAATGCGAAGCGTCAGATTGTCTTCGGAAACCGAATACATCTGTATATCCTGATAAACCCTCCTAACTTCGCTAAGTTCCGAAGTCCATTTTCTCTCCGCCCCGACAATGCCCGAAGCGCACCAAGTGCCGGCGTTTCGGCAAGTCCCGAAATCCCTTCCGTCTGCCAAAAATCGCACCGAAGCGTCTTCTTTATTTGCGGGAAGCCACAATGTCCTATCCATCCAATCCCAGATGAACCCTCCCAAAAGAGCCGGCTCCGAACGCATTTTAAGCCATATGTCCTCCAAGTTGCCGATTGAATTGCCTATCGCAAAACAGTACTCGCAAAACATAAACGGCTTTTTGCGCGGGGAGGAAAGATAGGAATTTATGGCGTTCAGCCCCCCATACATCGGTGAGTGGAAAGAGCTTGTGTTTTCCTTCGAATAAGTCGCAGGCTCGCAATGGACAAGCGCGGGCGCGGGCGCAAATTTTTTTGCGACAGCCTCCATTTTCTTGTGCGCGTTTGTGTAGTGGTTTCCGTTTTCGTTGCCGAGAGACCAGCCGAATATGCATGGATGGTTGCGGTCGCGCTTAACCATATTTTGCATTCTGTCGCACGACGACGCGTCGTAAGTTCCGCTGTCTCCGGGAACATGGTTCCAAAGGGCGTGGGATTCCAAATTGTTTTCGTCCAAGACAAAAATGCCAAGCCTGTTGCACAACATGTAAAATTCGTCGGGATTGGGGTAATGGGAAGTTCTGATTGCGTTTATGTTTGCGGCCTTTATCATCAATATGTCTTTTAAAAGAACTTCAAAAGGAACCGCGCTTCCCTTTTCCGGCGCGTAATTGTGTCGATTTACGCCCTTGATTTTCACAACCGAACCGTTCCAGACAAGCCTCAGTTTTTCGTCTATAAAAAACGTCCTGAAACCGACGTCGATTTTCGCCGTCTCCAAAACCTCCCCGTTTTGCTTCAAGATATAAACCGCCTGATACAAATTGGGCTTGTCGGGAGACCAGGCGCGAACTTCGCCTTCTTCGAAATCCAAACCAAAACTTGAAAAATCAGAGTTTAACGAAGACGATACAACGCGCAAAACCTTTCCGCCTGAATCGGTGAAAACCAAGTCGAAACTCAAATTTTCGGGAAGCTTTTTTTCCGCGCTTTTTGCGAAAGCCTTGGATGAAAACTTGAATTTCCCGCCTTCAATAACTGCGTCGGCAACGATGTCGGCAATGTGGGTTTTCGGCCTTTCGACCAAAACAACATCGCGGATAACGCCCATGACATGCGGCATATCCTGCACCTCCGTGTAAGAGCCGGTTGTGTATTTAAATACGTGAAGGGCAATCGAATTTTTGCCCATATTCAAAAATTTTGAAATGTCGAATTCGGCGGGAGTGAAAGAATCCTCGGAGTAGCCCGCGAATTTCCCGTTTACAAAAACCTTCACGCCGGATTTTACGCCGCAAAGCCTCAAAAAATACGCCTTGTTTTGCGAAAAATCATCTATTTTGAATTCGCTGCGGTATATCGCGCTTTGACGGTGCATGTCGGGTATGCGCGGCTTTAACATTGCTTCCGACGGATTTTTGGAAGAGATGTCGGCAAATTCGGGCAGATTTTTCCCCTGCAAATCGAATATGAATTCCGGAAATATGTTGGCATAGGAAATGCGGTCGTACCCGCGCGTCTGCCAAGTGTCCGGCAGATTTACGACGTCCCACTTTTCGTCGTTAAAATCTTTTCCAAAATACTCGGCTTTAACTTCGGACGGACTGTCGAAAAAGGCAAAACGCCAGCCGGAGTTTAGCAGACGATAAGGCTTTGAATGATATATTTTGCCGACGCCGGATATTGAAATCGGCTTTTTTGCAGCCTCCAAAGAATCGCACAAAATAAACGAAGCCCTTGCAGGCTCTTTATTTATGCGAAAAACCGACATATCGTCCCACTGGTAAGTGGCATTTACCTCTTCATCGAGAGTCTGCGCAAGCAAAGGCTGCAAGACAAAAAAAGCGAATGCAATCGCTAAAAATTTCAAATCTTTAAAAAACATAAATTTCCTTTCTCCAAAAAATGCCATATATATTTAGAAATTAGACAATATTCATTTAAAAATTTTTTTAAAACAGTTTTTTTACTTTACAGTAATACAACCGCAAAACAAACATACGGGAAAAACCATAAAAATTTTTAGAAAAAACAAAAATCAAAAATTTTTCAAACATAAGTTGGCGAGTCTCAAAATCTTAAACTTCCAAATCAAAAATTCTAAAAAAAATGCTTGCATTAAAAAGAAAATTCAGCATTATTTGGTACTTTCTTAATTGAAATACGCGCCTGTAGCTCAATTGGATAGAGCATCTGACTACGGATCAGAAGGTTACAGGTTCGACTCCTGTCAGGCGCGCCATTTCAAAATATGTTTTATCGGGGCTTTCGAGCTCTTTTTTTATGCCCGCATATGTGGAAAGTCTTAATCAGGCCGGCAATGATATTTATCCCCTTTGTTCTCGGGATATTGCTTCAAAGCATTTTCAGATTTTCCTGGAACTTAAACGGCGTCGAAATTTCAGTATGGTTCATACGAATTGCGCTGATGCTTATGTTCTTCCAAATTTGCGTGCAAATAAATTTGTCGAGGCTGAAACCGCGCAAAGAACATTTCAAAATACTTCTTATAAACATCCTGATGGGAATCGTCCCCTATTTTATTCTCAAAGAATCGGGATACGAAACGCTCGCGCTTGCCGCGTTTTTCGTGGGAATAACGCCAACGGCAAACGCCGCCCCCGTTGTGATGGGGTTTCTTGGCGGCAAGGTAGAATTTGTGCTTACGGGGTTCGCCATAACCAACATAT
>JAGBWO010000049.1 GCA_017629765.1 Opitutales bacterium
GTTGAAAATCGCAAGGCGTCTGAAATCTTTGTCCCAGCCCTTTTTGAGCATTGAGTAGGGGAATAGGAACGTCATATTTATTCCGACTGCCATTGCGGAGGCGGAAATAATGACGTCGCGCTGTTCTTTTACGATGGAGCTTGACCAAAATTCCCTTGCGCTGTCGCCAAGCTGGCTTAAATAAACCATGAAATCGGGGGAGGGCGCGCTTAATACGGACAGGTTGGGGATAAATCCTTTCCAGACTTTCGCCCAGTCGATTTCGCCCTGAGTCGCGAGAAATATTACGACGCTGAAAAAGCATATTACAATCATTGCGACGCTCAAAGTGATGATGCGCTCGAACAGTTTTGCCGCCTTGCCGCCCGCAGAGTAGAGCAGAATAAGCCCCATTGCCGCCAAGAAGAAGCAGAATGTGATTACGCATTCGCTGATTTTTCCCATCGGCACGATGCCGCTAAAAATATTTTGCTGGATTGACGCGACGCCAAGCGCAAACTGCGGCATTGCGTTCACAAGGCATGCCACCATCGATGCAACCGCCCATCCGTAGCCCAAAATGGGGCTTATGTTTGAGTTCAGTTCGCGCATCGGCTTTTCGGTTATGGATAGCGATATGTAGGCTATCGCCGATAATGTTATGATGCCCAAAACCATTGCAAAGGGTTGGAGCCACATAAAGCAGCATCCGCCCAAAACTCCGAGATAAAGCGCCGACGCAAGAGAGCCTCCGCCCAGTGTCGTTGCGCTTTGCAAAAATCCGGGGGCTGAATATTTCAGGTATGCTTTAAGTGTTGCAAGTTTGCCTTGCGCTTTGGCGTTTAGAATTATTTTTCTATCCGCTTCAAGCTGGTTGTTTACAGTGTTAGATTGTTCGCTCATGATAGGTTTTTAGTGTTGAAATTTTGGTCGGCTTTTGACTGGGCTTTAAGGCAAAGCCGCGCCGCCGCAAATGCGTGCGATTGCGTCATCGCGTTTTCCGTGCGGTTCAGTATGTCGAGGGCGAAATTCGCAAAGAACGGGAAGCCAAGGCCGCGGCAGTCGATGCGGTGCACGCCGCCGCTGTCTGCATAATACAAAGTTTGCGGAGGATTGCCCTCTTTTGAATAGTCTATGTATTTGCGTATTTCTATGTAGCCTTTTGTGCCTAAAATGAAAGTTCTGCCGTCTCCCCATACCGGAAGCCCGTCTGGAGTGAACCAGTCGACCCTGCAATAGCATGACGCTCCGTTTTTTGTTTTAACCAAAGCTTCGCCGAAATCCTGCAATTCGGGGTATTCGGGGTTTGCCATATTTTCGGCTCTCGCGCTCAAAATTTCGGCTTCGTCGCAGCCTGTGAATTCCAAAAACTGCTCGAACTGGTGCGAGCCTATGTCGCATAAAATTCCGCCGTACAAGTCTTTTTTGAAAAACCATTCCGGGCGGGCATTTTTTGAAAGCCTGTGCGGAGCCAAAATCAAAACCTGCAAAACCTTTCCTATCGCGCCCGATTTTACCAGCTCGTTAGCTTTTTCCGCCGCTTCATTATGCACCCTTTCGGCAAAGTAGGGCATATATTTTTTGCCTGTTTTTTTTGCGAGCCTTTCGGCTTCTTCGAGCTGTTCCAAGGTTGTAAACGGGGGCTTGTCCACGAAAAAGTCCTTGCCCGCGCTTAAAACCTTTTTTCCCATTTCGAAACGCTTTGCGGGGATTCCCGCATTCGCAACTAATTTTATTTCGGGGTCCCGCAATATTTCTTCGAGAGATGCTGCCGCTTTTATGCCGGGAAATCTCTTTTGAAATTCCGCTATTTTGTTTTTATCGGCATCCCAAACGTATTTGCATTCCGCGCCTGCTGAAAGCATGCCTTGCGTCATTGCATAGATATGCCCGTGGTCAAGCCCCGCGGCCGCAAATTTCAATTCGCCGTCTTTTACTACTTTTCGGCTTCCCCCGTCGGGAACGTAATCGTATCCTGTCGCGTGCTTTGGCATTTTATCGGAATGATTTTTTGAAGTCCAATATGAAGTCTTTGCGAACCTCTTTGCGCAGATTGCTTGAAGCTTGCTTTTCGGCAAGGATTTTTGCGTACGATTCGTCGTCGAACGGAACGGAAATTTCCGAATTTTCAAACGACGAAAGAAGCATTGCGTTTGCGAGAGTAAGAGATAGCACGCCCTGCGAGGCGTCGTAATCGCATTTGGATTTGCCAAGGCACGCCGATACAAAGTTGTTCATGACTTCGGCGTGCTGTCCGCCTTTGCCTTCAAACTCTTCAACTGTTTCGACCGTTTCGGGGGTTCCGAAGGCGTATTTTGTGTTTAGGGTGAATTCGCGCAGGGAGCCGTCCGCAAATTTGTGGATTTTAAGCTTGCCGTCTTCCGAGACAAC
>JAGBWO010000050.1 GCA_017629765.1 Opitutales bacterium
ATATCGAAATAAAGAGGCATTGTAAAGTGCTTTAATTGATTGGAGAACCCAATCCGCATCGCGGGCGTAGCTCAATTGGCTAGAGCGCGACCTTGCCAAGGTCGAGGTTGACGGTTCGAGACCGTTCGCCCGCTCCAATTTTTATCCGCAAGTTTTTCTTGCGGATTTTTTTTGCGAACAGGGGGCAATCGCAAAGATATGGTTTTTTAAGTCGCAAAATGGCTTTCTGAAAAAGGGAGGCTGTTCTTATTGCGATATTGGGGCTTGCGTTTCGTTTTTTTGAGGTTAAATCTGTTTAAATTGAATTTATGAAGTTTTTGTTTAGATTAGCCAAAATCCTGTCAAGTAAAACCGCTTTGTTTGTCATTGCGGCGGCGGTTTTGGCATTCTTTTATCCGAATTTGTTTTTATGGGTAAGGGGCGATGCGCAGGCTTTTATTTTGGGATTTATAATGCTTTCGATGGGTATGACGCTCTCTGCGGAGGATTTCAAAATATTGCTTAGGCGTCCTTGGGATATTTTTATCGGGGTGTGCGTTCAGTACACTTTTATGCCTTTGATTGCCTATGCAATGGTAAAATTTTTCGATTTGCCCACGGGAATTGCAATCGGGCTTTTGCTGGTAGGGACTTGCCCCGGAGGAGTTTCAAGCAATATAATGAGCTATCTCGCAAACGGAGACGTGGCTTTCAGCGTTGGAATGACAACTGCAAGCACTCTTATTTCTCCTATACTTACGCCGCTTTTGATGTTGGTTCTTTCGGGTGAAAACATTGAAATCGACGCAGTGGGAATGTTCAAAAGCATATTGATTGTAACTCTTTTTCCTGTAATTGCCGGCGCGGTTTTGAATTTTTTGTTCTCGAAGAAAAAGGCGTACATGGATGCAATACAAATAATGCCCGCATTCAGCGTTTTGGGGCTTGCTTTCATAGTTGCGGGCGTCACGGCTCTTTGCGCCGACAAAATTTTGACTTCCGGAATCGCGATATTTCTTCTTGTCGCCCTTCACAACGGTTTGGGTTATTTGAGCGGATACTTAATGGGAGTTATATTAAAAATGGGGATTGCCCGACGCAGGACGCTTGCAATAGAAGTCGGATGCCAGAATGCGGGGCTTGGCACGAATTTGGCTTGCAGGCATTTTTCGGCAATGCCCGAAGCTGCGCTTGCGACTGCGGTCGCGTGCGTTTACCACTCGATAAGCGGCACCGTCTTGGCAAACATTTTTGCCCTTTGCGACAGACTGAGATCTTCGCGCAAAAAGTAGCGCGCCTTTATATTTTATCTGAAAATTTTTTCTTGAATAGCGTATCTTGCTTATAATATTATACTTAAAAGTAAGGAGTTATATATGGAATTTGGCGGTACGTTGGTTGAGTGGGCAAATTTAATTTGCAGCCCTTGGTTTTATATTCCATTCGCCATAGGAGTCGCTTTTTTGCATAGAATTTTGAAGAGCAAATTTGCGCGTGTGAATTTATGGCTTGGCGTTTGGATTTTGTTAACTTTTGCGTATTTAAAATCGGGCTATGGACTATTTTGTATGTGTGGCTATCCGTACGGAATGCACCATTATATTCATACCTCTTTTGATGCAATTATTATTCCCGTTCTTTTTTTTGCGATTATTTTTGCATATCCTGCGATTTATGTAAATTCCCATGCGCTATTTTGGTTTTTGGCGATTTCTTTTTCGTGCAAAAAATCAGATGGAGAAACTTGGAAGTGTCTTTGGTGGCGCAGAATTTTTTATTTTGTAAAATTTTACGCGCTGATGTTTTTAATTTCAAAAATTGTTCCTCATTTCTTTACGGATTTTGATGATTATTGGGGGCATTCTGATTGGCTGTTCGCATTTTTGATGATTTCTCTTTTTACGGTAATATGCGCGTCTTGGGAAGGCAGAAAAAGATGTTGGGTGGCGGCTCTTTTTTTATGTCTGGGTGTCGGGTATTATTCGAGCGTCATTCCGCATAAAAGAGACAGAGGGATAAATTTAGAAGGGACTTATTCTTTGCCCAAAGTTAAATTTGAATATTCGCCTGAAAATGACCCGCGCGATTATTATTCGCGCAAAATTGAAGCGGAGCCTGTACTGAAATACAGATATTACAAATTTGCAGGCGGCTGGGATTTTTCAAAAATAAAGGAGAGTAAATATTCAAAACCTTTTTTCTATTCGCCAACAGAAAATCCTGAAATATTTGAAAATGCGTATGATAACATAATGAAGGCTCTGCCCGTCATTGACGAAAATAAATCGACAAAAGATTTACAAAATTATTTGTCGGACAAGTCCGATATTCGTTTTCTTAAAATGGACCATGAGCTTAAAAAAGAGGACGCTTTGGATTTGAGTTATTTTATGTATATCACGAACTCAAATGACGATGGTTTTTATTTTATCGAATTAAAGCTTAAATTAAAGGGGGACAAATGAAGAAGTATTTAGCTTTGGCTTTAAATTTGGTAATATTTGCCGCGCTTATATTTACATTTTTCAATTTTGTCGGCTGGAATGCTTGTGATTGTTTGAGAAAAGATTTTCCGTATTATAAATATGTGAATGAAAATAAGTACGCAGAAATTATAAGTCATGCAGAGAAGAATTTAGACAACAAAGATTTCCGTTATCATAGCAATGTTGCATATTTATTTTTTGAAGGAGTCAAATTCTATGTTAAGCCGGATTTTAATAAGGCTCTAAAATTTTATTTTGCCGAAGAAAAACTGCGTGGTTTGGGGCTTTATGAATATATGGACGTTGCGATGATTTATGCAATGGGAGGCTATGGCATTGAAAAAAACGAAGCGAAATCGGATGAAGTTTTTAATAAGGCGATGTCGCTAATACAAACGGAGGAAAGTAGCGATTGGGTGTATTCAAAAAAAGATATGTCTATATCGTGTTTTTATGAATGTATAGAAAGATTTTATGCTTTCGGAAATCTTTATAAAGAGTTTGCGGTAAAAATGTTAAAGTATTCCGTGGACAATAATTTTCCTTTGGACGATAAATTTTTCGAGTTGCCGTATGATGAAAATAATTTGCGGGAGAAAGCATTGGAAAATCTTAATCGGCGTGTTTTAGACGGCAAAAAAATGCCATTGGAGTGTGATAGAGCGTTATATTTGAAACTTGCGCTTGAAGGCAAATTTATCGCGCGAGATTTTAGCAGGATTTATGAGGTTTTGGATGCTTGCTATCTTAAAGATAAATTGAGTATTTCTGTTGAAGAAGCCATGCTTTTGGCTGTTCTTTGTAAAAATGGCGCGGGGGGCGAAAAGAACCCTAAAAAGGCGGATGAAATTTTAAACTTTTTGAAGAACGCCGTTATTGTAAATGTAATAGATTTGGCAGATTTTGCAAATGGCGGAAAAAGGCTTTATAATGGTTCTGAAAATTACCCCATAGACAAGGAATTTGCATTGGAAATTATGTCCGCTTTTGAGGATATTATTTCAAAAAATAAAGCGGAGTGGGTGGAGTTGAAGTCGCTTATTGATTTTTACAAAGATGACGTAAAAGATTTTGCGAAAGTCGAAGCTCTTTACGGGAAATTTGCGCCGAAATCAAAAATGGCAGAGCTTGGATATGCCAAGTATTTGGAGTCGAAAAAAGCAAAAGAACAGGCGTCTTCCCAATAAAATTTTTTGCGAAAAGGTTTGAAATTTTTGTTTTTTTGCCGATAACAAAAGCTATTGAATTTAACTTAAATTGTAATCTAAAAGGAAGAAAATGAAGATACCTCAGGATGTATTGAAACTCTTAAACGAACAGTTTTACAACGAGCTTTATGCCGCGCATATCTACTTCGGCATGAGTGCGTATTTTAAGAGGTCTCCGTATCAGGGATTTGCAAGCTGGATGTCTATTCAGGCAAAAGAAGAGATGTCGCACGCAATGAAAATCTACAACTTTTTAAACGAGCGCGACGCTCCGTTTGAAACAGCCCCCATTCCGAAGCCCGAAAAGGATTCGTACGATTCTCCGCTTGACGCCTTTAAAGCGGCGTATGCGCACGAACAGCTTGTAACTTCGCAAATCACGAAAATTTTTGAGCTTGCGAACGAAAAGAAGGATTATGCAACAGCCGACCTCATGAACTGGTTTATCAACGAGCAGGTAGAAGAAGAGCATTCGACTTACCAGTTTGTCAAGGGCTTGGAATTTGCGGGGGAAGACAAGCATCTTATTTTCGGCGTCAACAGCTGGGCTGCAAAACGCGCCGAATAGAAAAATTTTTATGGGACTTCTAGAGGCTCGCAAGATTTCCTTGCGGGCTTTTTTATTTGCCTTTTATAAAAAAGAGCAAAAAATGTTTTGTATGAAAACGGCTATTTTTACACTTTTTGCTATACTTGGTTTTGCGGCATTTTGCACGGCGGAAAATATTACGCCTGAAATAAATGCCGAGAACGCGTTGTGCTTTAAGATATTTGAAAATTGCGAAAATAAAGGCGGCGAAAATTTTGTGCTGTATCCTAAAGGGGTATGCGAAATTTTGAAAATATCGCTTCTTTCATCAAGCGGCGAGGCGCAGGCGGAGTTTGAAAAAATTTTGGGCGTTAAAAAATCGGAGCTAATTGAAAATCTTAAAAGTGGAAAATTTGCGTCCGAAAATTCCGAAGAATTTTGCGAGGCGAATTTGTTTTTGGCGTCGAATAATTTTAAGAAGAATGAAAACTTTTCGGATATTCTAAAAAAATATTTTGGCGCGGAGGTTATGGCTTGCGATTTTTCCCAAGCTCAAAAAACCGTTGACATTGTGAATGCGTGGACTCGGGAAAACACGCGCTCGATGATTTCCGAAGCGTTTGCTCCCTCCGACATATCTTCTTTGACTTCGCTTATAATTGCAAATGTCGCCGTGTTCGATGCGAAGTGGAGAACTAAATTCAAAAACACCTTTAAAAGAAAATTCAAAACGCCAAAAGGTTTTGTGGACGTCGATATGATGTATGTTCATTCCGACGAAAAATATGCCGAAGTCGAAGATTTCAAAGCGGTCAAACTTTCGTACGATGGCGGCAGGCATTTTTTTGTGGCGGTTCTGCCGCTTGACAAAAATTCGATGGCGTTTCCGAGCGCAGAACAGTTTGCCTCATTGTGGAATTCTTTCAAAGACGTGGAAATACGTTTATATCTGCCTAAATTCGCTTTCGGCATGAAAAATTTCGACTTGACGAAAACCTTGAAAAATCTCGGTGCAGACCGCGCATTCAAGTTTGATGAAGAAAATTTCTCGGAATTTTTCGATGTGAAAATTCCCCAAAGAGTGGATAAATTTTTCCAAAAAACTTTTATAAAAGTCGATGAAGAGGGGACAAAGGCGTCGTCTGTTACCCTGGTTATGAATGCTCCTTTCAGCGCACCCCCGGAGATAAAAACGTTCCGTGCCAACAGACCGTTTTCATTTTTCATAACCGATAAAAATGGCAAAATAATTTTTATGGGCAGGGTCGGAAATCCCGCAAAAATGAGCTTGTAGGCGGGGTTTTTACTGCGCGTTTGCAATGATTGCCAAAGTTGCGATTATTGCAGAATCGGTGCGGAGCACTCGCTTGCCAAGTGATGCGAGAATGTAGCCGCTTTCCCTCAAAAGCGCGCGGTCGGCGTTTGAAAACCCTCGTTCTCCGCCGAAAACAACAGCTGTTTTTTTGTCTTTAAGGGATATGTCGGAGAGATTTTTCGTGCTTTCGTAGATGTCGGGAGCGATTTTTATGTCGCAGTTTGACGATAGCTCCAAGGCTTCTTGCAGGCTTTCGGAAAGATGGAATTCGGGTATCAGGCTTGAACATGCCTGTTCTGCCCCCTTTATGAGTTGTTCTTCTACTTCTTTTGTGGAGTAAAGCGAGGCTTTGAGATAGCCGATTTCCCCTTTATGCGACGGGTAAAATATGAGCTTTTCAATGCCGAAGCACGATGCCTCAAACATTATGCGCTTTGCGATTTGCGGGCGCGTAAATGCCGAACACAGCGTGATTTTGACGCGCTTGGGGTTTTCGAGCGGCGTTATGTCGCCTGAAAATTCGTAGCCCGATTCCGTTTCGAAAATCCTTGTCTTATAAAGATTTTGATTTTTTACGCCCGCAAAAATTTCGTCTCCTGTTTTTAGATTTAAGACGTTTTTTATGTGGGATGCCTTGGGGCTTGAAAAAGGCAGGAACTTGCTCTCTTCTAAGTTGTTAAAAATTAGGGCGTTCATTGAATAAAATATATTGAAATCAAAAAAAAAATATGCAATTCTTTTAAATATGGAAAATACAAATTTCACTCCGGAAGACGAGGCAATGTTGAGAGACTCTCTCAAACGTTGCTCCCCCGAAACGATAGAAGCCGCCGTAGAATTCCGCAAGACTGGCGATGTGTCCAAAGTAAATACCGTAATATTGGGCATTATTGCAAGGTATGCGGAGCCGGAAAAGCGTCCGCTTTTGGACAATCCGTCCGACGACATGGTTTTGGCTCAAGACTTGAATTTGGACTCTCTTACAATGGTTGAAATAGTTTTGGCTGTCGAAGACGCGACGGGCATTTCAATTTCAAACGAGGATGTTCAATCCTTGCGCACAATTGGCGACGTCAAGAATTATATTGCCAAAAAAGCTTCCGCATAGAGGGTTGTACGGATTGTAAAAATCTGTATTTTTTATATACCTTTTATTGACGCTTTTTTGAAGGGGAGGCGCATCCGAATGCGGCGGCGGAATTCGGAATCGCGGGGCTTGTCGGAACCACCCAAGCCGCGTATCGGTCCAAAGCACGCTTTGCAGGTTTTCGCAATCGCAGAGATACGCCTCTTTTGCAATGGTTTTTTAATTTGTAGGATATGCAGGAAGTTGCTCAAAATGTCGAATATTCCATCGTCGCCGAAGGGCTTTGCAAAAGCTACGGCGCGATGAAGGCCATTGACAATGTGTCGTTTAAAATAGCCAAAGGCGAGATTTTAGGCTTTTTAGGTCCCAACGGCGCGGGCAAAAGCACTACAATGCGCATCCTTTCGGGGCTTATGCCCGCCACGAGCGGCAGGGCTTATGTCTGCGGCGTGAGCGTTGCCAATTGCCCCAAACTTGCCCAGACTCACATTGGGTATATGCCCGAAAACAATCCGCTGCCCGAAGACGTGAGGGTTGCGGAATACTTGAAGTTTCGAGCGGCGATAAAGGGTTTGAAGGGCGGCGCAATCCGCAAGGCTGTTGACGAAGTCATGGAAGTCTGCCAGTTGCAGCGCAAGGCTTCGCGCAAGATTATCGGCAATTTGTCAAAGGGCTTCAAGCAGAGGGTCGGAATTGCAGACGCGCTTTTGGGCAATCCCGAAGTCATTATAATGGACGAGCCGACAATCGGTCTTGACCCCCACCAAATTATTGCGATAAGGGAGCTTATAGATTCTTTGCGCGGAAGGATGTCGGTTGTGATAAGCAGCCATATTCTTCCTGAAATCGAGCTTGTGTGCGACAGGGTAATGATTATCAATCAGGGCATGGTTGTGGCGAGCGGAACTCCCGAAAATCTGCGCAATGAATTCTTGCCTGTCGACACATACAGGGTTTCCGCAAGCGCGACATTTGAAGAACTGAAAGCCGCGCTTGAGCCTTTGGGTTTCGGATTTAAAATCGAAACTCTCGCCCCCGTGAATTCCGAAGGCTTTGCCTCTTACGTTTTGAAAACTAAAAAACGCGAGCCTTTGGGCGATATTTTAATAAAAGAACTGTCGCAGAAAATGAAATTGCGCGAACTATATTTGGCAAGGCCGACTTTGGAGGACATCTTTATGGCGGCAACGAGGCGTTCTTGGGAAGAGAAGCGCGAGGGCATTTTCGGCTCAAAAAGTCAGGAGATTGTTAAGTGAGAAAATTTTGGGCATTGTTAAAGTATCAAATAAGGGTGCTTTTTATATCGCCTTCAACGTATGCGGCGGCGCTTCTTTTTGTATGCCTTATGGGCGGAATTTATATTTTGAGCCTTTGGGACGTAAGCGCGACGGAGGGCGGAAAAACCCCGATAGAGCTGTTTTTGTCGCTCTTTTGGCTTCCGGTGCTTTTCATGGTGCCGATGCTTACCATGCGCAGCTTGGCTGAGGAGCGCAGAATGGGAACTTTGCAGGCAATGATGACCGCCCCCGTGTCTTCGTTTGAAATAGTGCTTTCAAAATTTTTGGCGTGCTATTTGCTGTACGTCTTCTTTTGGGCTTTGACTTTGTTTTTCCCGATAATTACGGTAATGTCCTTGCCTCAGGCGGTTGCGGACGGCAGGATTTTTTCGGCGTCGAAAATAGCGACGGGCTATTCTTTCATATTTGTGAGCGGGGCGGCGTATGTCGCGATTGGGATTTTTGCAAGCTCTCTCACCCGAAGCACTTTGGTTGCGGGAATGCTTAGCTTTTGCATATTGTTCATCGCCATTGTCGGTAGCGCGCTTGCCGTGAACATAAGCCCTTCCGATACGGCTTGGAGCGTTTGGGCGGAGTCTTTTGCCGACTACGCGCAGTCTTTCAAGCATCTTGAAGATTTTTCCAATTCCCTTTTGGACTCGCGCCCGTTCTTTTTATATTTAAGCGCGGCGGCGGCGTTTATAGGCGCCACATCTCTCATTACCGAATATAGGAGTTCATAGTTTATGCGCAGGTCTAAGAAGTTTGAAAATTTCAGGGTTGTGGGCACTTTTCGCGCGCTCAATTTGTTTTTGCAAATATTTTTGGCGGCCACGCTTTTCATAGGATTGAACCTGATTGCAAGCAGGCATTACATAAAATACGATTTTTCCAAAAACAGGGCGAATTCGCTGTCTCCCGAAAGCGTGGCGTATTTAAAAACCTTAAAAAAGCCCGTTGAAATTTTTCTCACGATGAGGGTTGACACCAATACGGGGCATGCCGCAAGCGCGGAGTCAAAGGCGATTTTAAAGGAAATTACGCGCCTTTTGGAGCTTTACGCCTACTCTTCGTCGGTGGGCGGGGAGCGGAAGGTAAAATTCACTGCCGTTGATCCGATAGTTAACCGCAAGCTCGGGGATGAGCTTGCCCTGCGTTTCGGAAGGGATATTGAAAACTGCATAATCGTTTCATGTGCGGACAAAAACAAAAAGCTCGTGCTTTCCGATTTATACGACATAGAAGACGGAAAACGCAAAAATTTCAAGGGAGAACAGGCTGTAAGTTCCGCGATTTTATCGGTTTCTTCCGACAAGGAAAACAAAATCTATTTCGTAAAGGGGCATGGGGAGCTCAGCTATAAAAGCTTGAAGGCGAACGCGGGGCTTAGCGAGTTTGCAAATTCGCTTGCGCTTTCCGGATACAAGCTTGACGAGGTCGATTTGAATGTTTCAAAGAAAATTCCCGAAGACGCCAATATGCTTATCATCGCCGCGCCGCAGACGTCGTTTTTGCCGCGGGAGCTTGATTTGGTCCGCAAATATTTGTCAAAGGATAACGGCAGGGTCGTAATGTTTTTGGGAATGGGGCCCATTATCGGGCTTGACGACATTCTTTTTGAATGGGGGCTGCGTTCCGACGACATGATGATAGTGGAGTCCGCCGAATACGAGTCCTCCACCGGAGAGATAATAGCGAGGGTTTTCCCGTCGAAGCCGCATCCCGTCGTGAAATATCTTGTCGATTTGGGTTTGCCCGTGCAGTTTGGCTCTGCGCGCCCGGTGAGGGAAGACTTGGGCGCGGCGGTTGACGGAAATTTGAGCTTGTTCCCGCTTATCGGGTCCAACCACACAAGCTGGGCGGACAAATCTTATAAGCGCGGCGGCAAGCAGGTTTACGATGACGCGCTGGACTTGAAAGGCCCCCTGCCTTTGGCGATGATTGCCACCCGCAAAGGCGGTTCCGATTTGGGTTTGGACATTGGCGGAGGCAGGCTTGCGGTTTTCGGCGACGAGAATTTTATAACCAACGCGCGCTTTAACGCGCTGGGAAATTCCAAACTTGCGATGAATACGATAAATTGGCTTTTCGACGAAAATCATTCGCTGAACATCGCCCCCAGAAAAGTTGACAGATATTCGCTTGTAATAAGCAGGGATGAGCTTAAAAGCCTGGGGCTTAAATTTTTGATTTTGCCTGCCGCTATTTTACTTGCGGGCTTTTTAACATATCTTTTGAGGAGGCAGTAATATGCGCTTTAAACTAACGATAATTCTTCTTGCCGCAAACCTTTTGATGCTTCTTTCGCTATGGTATTTGGAATATACGCCGTCGCTTAACATAATTCGCGACGGCGGCGGCTTTGCCGATTTTTCCAGCCTTGAAATTACGGGCAAAAATTTGGACAAGCCCAGAATTTTGAAATTTGAAAACAACCGTTGGCGCATAGTCTCTCCCATTGAATGGACCGCAAATTTTTACGCTTTAAGCAGAATACGAAACCAGCTTGAATTTTTGGACAAAGAGACGAGTTTTGAAATAGACGACCTTGAAAAGCACGGTCAAACTCTTGCCGATTATGGACTTGAAGACCCTGTGCTTACTTTCAAATACGGCGACGGCAAAAATATGCGCGAGCTGAAAATCGGCAAAAATACTCCGGTGGGCGACAAGGTTTATATGCAGGACGTTTCAAGCGGGCGCATAATAGTGGCGGACAAAACTCTGGCTGAAAATTTGTCGAACGACATTGATTTGCTGAGGGGGCAGAATGTTTTTGAAATTCCGCGCTTTGAGATATCGTCGTTTTCAATACGCCTGCCTCTTGGCGATTCTAAAATACCGCTCCGCTCCGATTTAAGAAGGGTGGGCTTGGTAAAGGACGGCGACTCGTGGAATTTTGAAACGCCTATTGCGGCTCATGCCGATTCGGGCGAAGTCAATTCTTTTTTGGATATGCTTGAAAATGTTACTGCGCGTTCGTTTGCCCCTCCGAATGCCGTAAATACCGGCTTGGACGTGGCAAATCTTCCCACTTCAATAACTTTGCAGGGAACAAACCGTAATCAGACTCTCTTCTTAGGCAATCTTTTGCCCAACGGGACTTTGCGCTATGCGAGGCTTGACGGAAATCCGACCGTTTTCATGGTTGACGCCTCTTTATTCAAAAATTTGGGAAAAATCCAAACCGATTTGCGCGACAAGGCTTTTCTCAAATTCGACGAGCTTAACTTGGACGAGATAGACATTTCTTCCCCGGCGTCTTCGGTGAAACTGAAAAAAATCAATATCGGAGAATGGGACGCCATCGGCAAGAATTCAAGCGACGCATTGGAAACAGTCCCCGCGGATTTCGCGCTTGTAAATTCGATAATCTCGAAATTAAAGGCGGTCAGGGCGCGCGAGTTTGTAACTGACGCGCGCGGCGAAGACGCAAAACGTTTCGGATTTGACACTCCGACTCTTAAAATATCTTTAAGGCAGTCAAACGGCGCAGTGCAGACTCTTATTGCGGGGTTGCCTTTCAATAATTCTGAAAATGAGCTTTTGTACGTTTCGATGGCGGGAAGCCCGTCGGTTTACGGAATATCCCCAAATATTTTGCGCGGAATTCCTTCGGACATTTTGAGCTGCAAGTCGAGGATTTTGAGCGTTTTGCCTGAAAAGGCGGAGGTCCGCAAAATCGCCCTTTCCGATATCGGCGGAAAAGTTTTGTTCGAGGCTGTTCCGGCGGGAAGCGGCTGGGGGGATGCGTTTGCGTCTTTGCCGGATTCCGAGAGAAGTTCGGCCGTTAAAATTTTGGATGCCGTCAAGAAATTCACCGTTCAGAAATATTTGGATGTTCCTTTCGGCGAAAACGGAGTGAAAATCGGCGGCAAGGATTTTGCATGGAAATACCGCCTTTCCGCGGAAATTGCGATGGCGGGAACGGGCGGAAGCAAGACCGAGCTTAAAAGCTGGCTCTTATCGGAGCGCGAAGGCGGCAGAACCCAATACGGGGCAAGCCCGGATCAGAAGGCGGTTTTTGAGATTCCGCAAAGTCTTATAGACGCCGTTTCATGTTTTACAATCGGGAAAAACGAGCCGGATATCTTTAAGACGCCGGCTCCGAAGCCTTTGGAAAAACAGGATGCGAAAAAGTGAAACTTTAATGCGCTTGAATGTTTTCGGGCGCATTTTTAACGATGGAAGAAAGCAGTCAGAACAAACGCGGTATTTTTTTGCGCGGATTTTTTAAATTCGCGCGAAGGTTTTTGAATATTGCTTTATCCGCGCTTTTTTTGGTGCTTGCGGTCTGCGCGCTGTCGTTTTTTTTCGATTTGTCTGTGCCTGCGCCTTCAAGGATGAGGGCGCAGATTTTAAGCCTTGCGCAAAACTTCGGCATAAAAATTGAGGCGGAAGAAATAAGGGCCGCCTTGAACGGCAGGCTTTGTTTTACCGATTTGAAAGTATCTTTCGCAAATTCGAAGGAGCCGCTTTTTACCGCAAAAAAATTGAAGGCGGATTTTAATATATTCAAGCTTTTTGGGGGGCGTTTGGGCTTGCGGGCTTTATATTTGCAGGGGTGCGACATATATTCGGGCTTCGGCGGCAATTCAAATTCCCCCGTTTTTGAAAACCTTTCATTGAACGCCTATAAACAAGGGGATTTTTACAAAATTTCGTTTGCGAATTTCTACTTTGAAAAACTTTGCGTTTCTTTGTGCGGCAATGTTTCCGAGACGTTTTTGATTGAAAATTTATCGGCTTCGGAAGGCTCCTCAAAAAACTCTTTTAAGCAATGGGACGATTTCTGCGAGAAAGCGCATATTTCAAAGCAGTATTTAAAAACTTTTAAATTTCCGGCGGCGAATATCGAGTTTGACATTGAAAAAGACGGTTCGGCGAGGGCTTTTTTGAGGGCGAATTCGCTGGGGTTTTCCATCGGAGTTTCAGGCGGGACTTTGAAGTTTGCCGACTTTACGTCTTTGTTGTCTTATGAAAAAAAGGGCGGAAGGCATTTGGCGTCGGTTGAAATTTTGTCTTCGGGAGCCGATTTCGGAGGGAATGTCTTGGCGAAGTCTTGCAAGGCGTTTGCCAATTTTAATTTAAACGAAATGCGCCTTTTGAACATTCACGCCTCTCTTTCAAATCTGAATATTTACGGCGCCGAAATAGGCTATGCGGAGATTATGAAAGACAGCATGGGTCTTGCCGATGTAAGAACGCTTAAAACTTCGCTTGACGGGCTGAAATCATTTTTGAAAATCGGGGGAGGGCGTCTTGACGCCGCGTTTTCGGGGGGAATTGAAGATTTTAGCGTGAAATTAAACGGAAATTTTTTGCCCGAACCGCTCTTGAAGTGTTCGCTGATTCCCGAGGCCGAAGAATTGGGCTGGTTTAAATTTTCCGATTCGGGGGTAAATTTGAGCGGCGGGGCAAGAATTAAAATCGGCGCGGAAACAAAAACTCCTTCGGTTGAATGCGGAATGTTCTTGGACATACAAAACTCGCTGCTCTTCGGGGTGGATGCGAGCAGTCTTTCGGGCGATGTCTGCTATAACTCTGAAAGCGGCGATTTTTGGGCAAGAGACGCAAGGGCGGTGTCTAAAGAGGGTTGGGTTGTCGATGCCGACATTTATCAAAACTTAAAAACTTTCGACTATAAATTTATGATTTCGGGCTCGCTTCGCCCCTCCTCGATAAGCCATTTTATGGAGCAGTGGTGGAAAGACGTGTTTGAAGACTTCAAATTCGTCAAAGACTTCCCCCATGCGGATATCGTTGTTTACGGAACTTGGGGGAATCCTGAAATTATGGATGTTTACGGATTTGTAAGCCTTAAAAACGCATACCGCAACGATGTTCTTTTCGAGGATGCAAGCTTGGTTGTATGGGTAAATCCAAGCAGGATTTCTATTTTCGACTTGTATGTTGGAAATGCCGGCAGGACTTTGACGGGAGCTTTAAACTGGGTCTATTTTTCCGGAAGACTGGATTCATACAACGAAAACCGCATTTATGCCGATTCCACCTTAAACAGGGAGGAGCTTATCGCAATGGGCGGGGAGAAGGTCAAAGAAAATCTGGAAATTTTGGATTTTGATGAAGCCCCCAAGATTTCGTTAAATCTTCTGATGAAAAATCCAAGCCGCGAAAAAAACGCGCCCGATATTATGAATTTGGATTATGAATGCGCAGGGAACACGAGGGCGGGCAAATTTGAGTTGCAGGATTTGAAGTTCAAATCCTATATTTACGGGGACGATATTTATCTGTATGAAATGGATTTCGGCATTGCGAGCGGGCATGGATCGGGGGATGTTTTTGTCGGGAAAAGAGACGGCAAGGATTATTTTTCTGCCAATTTGGACATAGAGCGCGCCAACCAGCAGAAGTTTATGGATGTGCTTTTAGGGCTTTCAAAATCGCCGAAAGAAAAGAAAAATGGCGCCGATACAGACGCGGGTCTTGAAAATTCAAAATACGGATTATTGAATGCAAGCGTTGATATTTCGGGTTTTTCCGACTTTTTGGAGACTTTTAAGGGCAAGGGAAAAATGCTTCTTGAAAATCCGAAGCTTGCAACAATCAACCTATTCGGGCTTTTTTCGCGCCTTACATCGGTGCTGCGCCTGCCTGTCGGCAGCTTCGAACTTTCAAAGGCGGAGTCTCCGTTTGAAATAGAGGACGCGCAAATTTCCTTTGACGACATAAAAATCACGGGGCCCGCCGCAAAAATAATAGGCAAGGCGAGGTACGATTTTGACAAGGACGCCATAAACGCGAATTTGATATTTTCCCCGTTTTCGGAAGTAAAAACGCCTCTTGTTTCGCAGATTATGAGCGTTGTAAACCCTATTTCAAGCTTGGCGGAAATTGAAGTCAGGGGAAATTTTGACAATCCGGACGTGTCAATAAATTTGCGCCCGCTGAACGTCTTTAAAAGCGACGAATCCATAATGGAAAAATTTGAAAGGAAGATGGATGCGGAGGAGGACGGCAGAAAGAAATCCGAATAGAAATAACCTTGTATTTTTTTACGGCATCGCTAAAAATATCAGACAATATGAATAATCAGAAAAAGCTTCGCTGCGGCGTTATAGGCGTTGGCTATTTGGGACAGCACCATGCGCGCATTTATTCCGAACTTGAAAAAACGGAACTTGTCGGCGTTTACGATTCAAGCCCCGTCCGCGCCGCTGAAATAGCGGGCAAATACGGCTGCAAAGTTTTCGGTTCGATAGAGGAGCTGGCTTCAAACGCGGACGCTTTGAGCGTCGTCGTCCCTACCGACAGGCATACGGAAGTCGCGCTTCCCCTTTTGAAGTCGGGCTGCCATTTGCTGATTGAAAAACCCATTTGCACTTCCGTTGAGGACGCGAAAAAAATCATGGAAGAGGCAAAGAAAAACGACTTGATTGTGCAGGTCGGGCATATAGAGCATTTCAATCCCGTAATGGGATTTATGGAAAAAAACGTCTCGAATCCGAAATTCATTTCCGCAGACCGCCTCGCGCCCTTCAACATAAGGGGAACGGAAGTTGGCGTCGTCTTGGATTTGATGATTCACGATATCGGCATTGTCTTGAAGCTTGCAAATTCGGAGGTCGAGTCCGTCGAAGCTGTCGGAGTGAACGTCCTAAGCCGCACTGAAGACATCGCAAACGCGCGCATAAAATTTAAAAACGGCTGCATGGCCAATTTAAACGTAAGCCGCGTAAGCCCCAAGAAGCTTCGCGAAATCAGGATATTCCAGCCGGGCGCGTATATGTCGCTTGACTTTATGAACCAGTCCGGGCATTTGGTGAAAGTGGAAAACGGCTCGATAGAGCGCACAGACGTTCCTTTCGACAAGCAGGAGCCGTTGAAGGCGGAGCTTGAAAGTTTTGCGGATTGCGTGATAAACCATAAAATGCCTAAGGTCGGCGTGAATTTGGGCAGCCTTGCCTTGGAAATCGCGCTTGAAATCACAAATCAAATCGCGCCGAATTTGCAGAAATGAGCTCAAAAATTCCGCGTTCCTTTTCCTTCCCGCCGCCTGAGGACGGCTCTTGCGATGTTTTGTTTATCGCCGGAGAGCATTCCGGCGACGAACAGGCCGCACGAATGGTTGACAGGCTTTCAGAGCTGAATCCCGAACTCAACATTTGCGCTTTGGGCGGCAGAGCATTGGCGCGCAGGGGCGTTCAGGTTTTGTTCGACATGACCAAGTTTTCGGTTGTCGGACTTGTGGAAGTTCTGAAAAATCTCTCCCACTTCAAGGCTCTGTTGCGCGGAATTACCGAGTGGATAAGAGCCTACAAGCCTAAGGCGGTTTGTTTTGTGGATTATCCCGGCTTCAATTTGCATTTGGCGTCTGTTTTAAAGAAAGAGGGCTTGAGCGTTAAAGGCGGAGGCGATATAAAGTTGCTGTTTTACATAAGCCCGCAAATTTGGGCGTGGAAGGCGCGGCGGCGCTTTGAAATGGCGCGCCTGCTCGACGGCGCGGCCGTCATTTTCCCCTTCGAGGTCGACTGCTACCGCGACACTTCCTTAAAAGCGGAGTTTGTGGGGCACCCGTTGGTGGACGATATTCTTGCCACTCGCCGAGTGGGGATTAGAGAGAAGAATCTCATCGGTCTTTTCCCCGGTAGCCGCCGCCGCGAGATTGATAAGCACTTCCCCATCTTCCTGAAGGTGGTTAAGGAACTGCAAACACGCCATCCCGAGTGGCGCTTTGAAACCGCGGCCAG
>JAGBWO010000051.1 GCA_017629765.1 Opitutales bacterium
CCTGTTGAACAAGCCGAAAAACCGTCCGAACGTGGCATTCCAAACCTTAGTGAAAAAGTCGGGCTTGGTGTCGCTTTCAGCCAGCATCGCCGCGCAAAGCGCGGGAGTAAGGGTAAGGGACACAATGCCCGAAATTATGGTGGAGGAGGCTATCGTCATAGCAAACTGCCTGTAAAACTGCCCCGAAATCCCCTCCAAAAACGCGGTCGGCAAAAATACGGAAGAAAGCACAAGCACAATTGCAATCAAAGCGCCCTGAACCTGCGTCATCGCCTGTTTCGTAGCCTCCTTGACCTTCAAGCCGAGCCGCATATTTCGCTCGACGTTCTCGACAACGACAATGGCGTCGTCAACGACAATCCCGATTGCAAGAACCAACCCGAAAAGCGTCAAATTGTTTATGGAAAACCCGAAGGCATACATCATAAAAAACGTGCCAATCAAAGAAACGGGTATTGCAAAAAGCGGGATGACCGCCGCCCGCCAATTCTGCAAAAACGCCATCACGACAAACACGACAAGCAATACCGCCTCAAATATCGTAGAATACACTTTTGAAATGGATTCCGAAATATATTCGGTTGTATCCTGCCCAATCAAATAATCGACGTCCGCCGGAAATTCTTTTTTTATTTCCTCCATCTCGCGCCTCAACGCATTGGCGGTTTCAACGGCATTTGAACCCGGAAGCTGGTACGCGCCCATCGAAACGGTGCTTTTGCTGTTTATGTAGGTTTCATTGCCGTACAAATAAGAATCGAGCTGGATTCGGGCGACGTCTTTCAGGCGCACAATCCTGCCGTTTGGCATGCTCTTTACAATGATGTTTTCAAATTCCGACTCCGTTTGAAGCCTGCCCTGAGCGTTTATCATAAGCTCAAAAGGCGCGCCGGAGGCAAGGGGAGGAGCGTTCAGCTTGCCGGGGGCTATCTGCTTGTTTTGCTCCTGAATTGCATTCACAACCTGCGCCGCCGACAAATCCAAAGCCTCCAACCTTTCGGGATTCATCCAAATGCGCATGCAATATTCCTTTGCGCCGAACACGTTAAATTCGCTTACGCCATACACGCGCGAAAGCCGGTCCTGAATTTGCGTTATGGCATAATTGGTAAGATAAAGCTTGTCGCGCGTGCCTTTCGGGGAAATCAAATTAACGAAAACAAGCATGTCGGGCGAACGCTTGCGCACGGTAACGCCCAAGTCCCTGACTTCCTTCGGCAGGCGCGATTCCGCCTTTGAAACGCGGCTTTGAACCTGCACGAGCGCGATGTCGATATTTGTTCCGACTTCAAAAGTGACGTCTATCGTAACCGTGCCGTCCGCGCCGCACTGGCTTGATATGTACAGCATATGCTCAACGCCGTTTACCTCCTGCTCAATGGGGGCGACAACCGTATCCATTATAACTTCGGGAGTAGCCCCCGCATATTTGGTGGATATTGCGATTGATGGCGGAACAATGTTTGGATACTGCGTAATTGGCAGCCTGAAAAAGCTTATCGCGCCTATTATTACGATTAAAATCGATATGACGCTTGCAAATATCGGCCTTTCGATAAAAAAGTGCGAAAATTTCATACGCTTACTTCTTAAAAACCGGTTTTACTTTCGCGTCGATTACGGCGCGCTGAATGCCGTTTACAATCACCCTGTCAGACTCGCTCAAGCCGCCCTCGATAATTCTGTCGGTACCGACAAGTTCGCCGACTGCGAGCTTTCTGTACCTTACAATATCGTCGGAATCGACCACATAAACAAATCTTCCCACCAAATCCGTGCCAATCGCCGATTCGGGAATCAGAAGCTTTTCGCGGGGAGCGCCGGCTCTAAGTTCAAGCTCCGCAAACATTCCCGGGTACAAATCGGAATTTTTGTTTTCGATTTCCGCGCGGAATTCAAGGCTCGAAGATTCGAGCTTGTTGTCGGCATAAGTGAGCTTGCCGAAAGCGCGCGCATTTTTATCGTCCATCAAAGAAAGCTTGACAGGCAAATTTTCAACCCTGCCCGCATTCAAGTCGGCGAGCAAGCCGCTGTCGTTATACCTTATGATGTCGCGCTCGCTCACTTCAAAATAAGCGTAAACGATGTCGCGCGAAACCAAGTCGGCAAGCATCGTCTTTGAGTTTTCAACCAAATTGCCCTCGTCGACATACCTGCGGCTGACGTAGCCGGAAATGGGGGCGCGCACTTTCGTAAATTCCAAATCGAGCTTTGCCTCGCGCAAATTCGCCTCCGCAATCAAGAGCTTTGCCTTTTGCGACTTTAATTCGGAAAGGCGGGTTTCGTAAACTTCGCGCGAAATGGCGTTCACTTCCAAAAGCTCCTTCGCCCTCTCCAAGTTCGACTTTGCAAGCTCAATGCGCGTTTTTATTTCGTCAATCGCGGCAGACTGCGCTTCGACTACGGCTTCAAACGGGCGGGAGTCTATTTCAAAAAGTATGTCGCCCTCTTTGACCTTTGCCCCGTCCGTAAATAGGATTTTTTCAAGATAGCCGTTTACCCTCGCCTTTATCTGGACGCTCTTCTGCCCCTCTATTCGAGCGGTGTACTTGTCCCAAATTTCCAAAGTGCGCTTTTGGGGCGCCATCACAACAACTTCCCGAACGCGCTTTGCGGCGGGAGCGGATTTTTCGCCTTTTTTACAGGCGCAGACAAAGCACGCCGCACACAAAACAATTAAAATCGATTTTACAGTTTTTTTTAAAAACATACGCCTCTCCCTTTTTAATTTGAAACTAAAATTATACACGCAAAACTTTTTTTCAAGAGATAAAAAAAGACGCCCGAAAAAAATCGGACGCCTTTAAAAATCAGCAATAAACTTCTACTCCGCCGGACGCTCGATTTTGACAATCTTCCAAGAAGTTTTATGGCCTTCGATATTAGTTTCGACAACGTCGCCGACTTTGTGGTCGAGCAACGCCTGCGCAAACGGCGTTTTGTAAGAGTAGATATTCTTGTCCGGATCGCTGTCCCATGCGCCGCGAATCGAGCAAACCTGGGTTGCCGAACCGTCCTTTTCAACCGTTACAACAGAGCCTATGCCGACAACGTCGACCGGAGCCTGCGTAAAGTCCACAACTTCCGCCTTCGCGATGTCGCGCTGCAGCTGGGCGCGGCGGGCGGACAAGGTTTCGTCGTGTTCGCGCGCCATTTTGTATTCCGAATTTTCGCGCAAGTCGCCAAGCTCGCGGGCAGCCTCGATTGCCGCCTTGCTTGCGGGAATTTGGTTTTTGACAATGTCTTCCAATTCCGCCCTGCGGCTGTCCAAAGAAGATTTTGAAACGTACAAACGCTCCACTTTCGTGTCGCCCCTGCCCGCAACCAAAGTCTGGACTTCGGGATAAAGCTTGATAAAACGCGCCAAAATAGACTTCTGCGTAAGGTCGTCAAAGCCCTGGTTTAAAAGCAGACTCTGGGCCAAGTCGCGGGCAGTTTCAGCAGACGCGCCGTTCAAAAGGTCGGCAACAAGCTCCTTGTCGTCGCTCAACGCATCGACAAGCGGAATGCGGCGGTTGGTGTCGCTTTGCAAAGCTTCGTCGTCAATGGCTGAAAGAAGGGCGGTAAACAGACGCTGCCCAATCAAATCCTTCAAAATGCCCGAGAATTTCTGGGAATTGCGGTTTTTGACAATCCACAAAATGACGGGGCCGCGCAAAGTCTGCTCGTCGAGCCAGCGGTGCAGGCTTTCCTTTACCAAAACCTTGCAGTCCGCGCTGTTTTCCTCTTCAACCTTGCCCTCTTCGCCCTTTACATATTTCGACATGCCCTTCCAATCCACAAGGAAGTTCACGCATTCGTTTGTAAACCTGCCTTCTGAATTTTTAAGAAGCTCGATAATAATGTCGCGCCAAGTGTCGGCGAAATTGCGGGTGAGCAAGTCCAAGAAGCGGTCGTAATAGGCGGAAGGCAAATTCTTCGCCAAGTCGTTCAAGCCGTTCTTCGGGTCTTCTTCGATTGTCGCAAAAATTATGTCGCGGCTGCGCGGGGAAATTTCCTCAACCTTGTCTTCTTCGCCGGGGAAGAGGAAGCGCACGAGGTCGTTTCTGACCCAAATGCCGTGCAGCTTGTCAGCCTGCTTCAAAGAGCGGGCGGTCTTGATTGCGGATGTAAGCTCTTCCTTGATTTTCGGAAGGTCGTTTTTGATTTCTTCAATGCTCTTTGCGATTTCCTCCTTGTCGGAGCCGGAGCTTACCATGTTAAAAAGTTTTTCGGCAAGCAGAATCTTTTTCTTGGAGTCGCGGTTTAAGAAATACTCCTTAAGGAGCTCCTGTTCGGGCTTGATTTCTTCGCCCTCTTCGCGCAGCACATAATGCTCGTTTTTCTTCTTGGGGCATTCTATTTTCGGGTCGCGCACCAAAATTTTCTTAACCTTGTTCCACCATGAGCGGAATTCTTTTTCGACTTTGAAAAGGCGCACCAAAATATTTTCGATTTCCACGGAAGTCGCCATGCGGTCGGGCATTTTTTCAAGCAGGCCCTCAATGAATTCAGCGGGGGAATCCTTCATCCTCTTTTCCACTGAAGCGGGGTCTTTCTGATATTGAACCAGAATGTCGTCTTCATCCAGAATGTCGAGCTTGTCGATGCAAAAAGCGAGATCCATCGAATGGCTTGGCTTGGCGTCAAAATCAATAATAACCCTGCTGTTTTCCTCGTCAATGCCGCTTACAACGCCCAGACCCCAGCTTTGATGCATGCAGCAAGAGCCGACTGCAAATTTATCAATCTTCTCGCGCTTGGCTGCGAGTTTCGGATTTTTTCTAATAATCGCTTCTGAATTCATAATTTTATTTGTTTTTAAATGGAAGATGTGCAATATATGCAACCGCTTATTTTACAATCCATGCCAGACTCGGACACAGTTAAACTTGCAAACGCGGCAAAATTGCTTATGGAGTACGAAAAACGCCCCGCCAAAGCGGACGAATTTCTCGACTCCCAATATTCCCTTTCCTATAAATACGGAGAAGAAAGGCGCATTTGTCAATTTATCTTTTTAACTGTTTTAAGAAATAAGCTCTTAATTGACACTATTTTGGCGGTTTTTCTTAAAAAAACGCCGCGCCCAAAGCTTTTCGCCGTTTTGAAGTGCGCATGCGCCGAAATCGTTTCCGCGCATGAAAACAAAATAGCGCAGACGGTGCATTCGTGGGTGGAAGTCTCAAAAAAAATCTGCTCCGCCGGAGAGTCAAAACTTGCAAACGCGGTTTTGCGCAAATTTTCGCAAGAATATTCGCAGATGAACTCAAACGCCAAAACGCTTGAAGACTTCGCCCTGCTATATTCGCATCCGCTTTGGCTCGCAAAAAGCTGGCAGGCGCAATTCGGCTTCGAAAAGGCCGTCCGAATAATGCGCAAAAACCAAGAGCCGAGCGAAGTTTTTTTGAGAGTCCAAAACACTCCCCAAGCGAAAGGGGAATTTCAAAAATATTCCGAATTTCTATGCGAAAGCGGGTTTGAAAATTTTTACGCCGTAAAGCGCGGAAATTTCCAAAACATAAAAAGTTTTCTGGATACTCCCTTTGCCTATATCCAAGACCCCGCGACAAAATTCGCCCCGACTCTTTTAAACCCGCAAAAATCGGAAAACATTTTAGACTTGTGCGCCGCGCCCGGGGGAAAAAGCCGAATGATTTCGGATCTTGTAAGGCAAAAAAATCCCGACGGTTTTTTGTCCGACACCCTGCTTGCAAGCGTTGACTTAAACTCTCCACGCCTTGAAAAGCTAAAACAAAACCTGTCAAAAATAGATTTTTTGAAAACCGCCTGCATAGACTGCGACATTGCAAGCGAAAATTTGCAAGACAAGCTCGAAAAATCGTCCCTTCCGACCTCTTTCGACGCAATTCTCCTCGACGCTCCATGCTCCAACACGGGGGTTTTGCGCAGACGCCCCGACGCGCGGTACAGAATCGAACCAAAAGACATTTCAAACTGCAAGGCACTGCAAATTAAAATCTTAAAAAACGCCCTGCCTCTCCTGAAAAAAGGCGGAAGGCTCGTATATTCAACCTGCTCGATAGATAAATCCGAAAACGAAGAAGCCCCCCAAGAAGCGGTAAAAAGCCTTGGCGGCTTTAAAATCGAGCATATGCAGACAATTCTTCCCGATGTTTGCGACGGAGCGGGCATCGCACTTATAAAGCGCGCGTAATTCTTTTGACTTTCATTGCGTAAAAAATGCGCCGAACCCGCGGCGCATTCCTAAGCTTTACTGTTTCAAATGCTTTATGAAAAACGCCCTGCGGATGTCGGCAAGCTCATGGTTGTCCGGCTTTTTGGCGTTTTCAAAAGAATGCTGCGCTCCCTCCGAAATCACGCACTCGACTTGGCTTGCCCCTGCTTCACGCGCCCTTTGCATCATAAACAAGGCGGCATTTTGCGGAACAATGGTATCCTTTTCGCCCTGAAAAATCAGCATGGGCGGGCAGTCTTTTTTAATGTATTCGGCAGGGCTTAAACGCTTCAAAAGCTCAACATCGTCAAAACGGCCGGCAAGCGGCTGGCGCATTTGATTTTTATTCTTCATGAAAGAGCCCTCCGCGTCCGCCCTGCCATCCACAAACGAAGTAGGCCCAGATTGCGGAACGGCGCAGGCGACCTTGTATTTTACGCCCTTTAAGCTCTTGTCGCCCGAAAAAACCGACTGGTCGGCAAGGGCAACCATAAAAGTGAGATGCCCGCCTGCCGAATGACCGTAAACCCCGATTTTTGAAGGATTGATTTCAAGGTTTTTTGCGTATTTTGTAATATAGCGCAAAACGTCCATTGCGTCAACCACGCACACGCTCATATCCCTGCGCGGCTTTCCCCAGCGCGAAAACCTGTAAGTTGCGGTTGCAACCGCAATGCCGCGCTCGTTGTAATGGCGGATTTCGTCATTGAAAAATCCGTAGCCCGAAAAACGCTCGCCTCCCGACCATCCGCCGCCGTGAAAATACACTATTAAAGGAAAGCCGCCCTTTGGGGCTTCCGTTTTCGGATAGCAAATGTCAAAGCACAAAACCTGCTCGTCGGCAACCTTGTAGGGAATGCCGAATTGTACGTTTAAATCTCTGTATATGCCGTATTCCTCCGAGGCTCCAAACGGAACTTTCTTGGGAGCCGACACCGAAAAATCGAATGCGAGAGCAGACCCGAAAAATCCGGCCAAAACAAACGCTAAAAATATTTTCTTCATATTCGTTAAAAATTTGAGATTACTTTTTTTCGCCTAAATGCTTCACGAAAAACGCCCTGCGGATATCGGCAAGCCTGTCGTTGTTCGGCTCTTTCGCGTCTTCAAAACTATGGCGGGCGTTTTCGGCAAAAACCGCCTCGACGGGCGCGCCGGCAGCTTCAAGCCTGCCTTTAATCAGCTCCGCCCCTTCGACAGGCACAAGCTCGTCTTTTTTCCCGTGCAAAATAAGCATCGGCGGCAAATCCTTTTTGACATAATTTATAGGCGACAATTTTTTCATTAAAGCCCTATTGTAAGGCTTCCCGAAAAGGACATAATATAAGCCGTACTCTTCGCCCTTTTCATTACCGAAAAGCACGGGACCGGACTGCGGAACGGCGCAGGCAACCTTGTATTTTACGCCCTGCAAATTCTTGTCGCCCCAAAACAAATTTTGGTCTGCCATTGCGAGCATAAAGGCGAGATGCCCGCCCGCCGAATGCCCGTAAACCCCGATTTTTTCGGGATTGATTTTCAAGGCTTTCGCGTTTTTTACAATAAAGCGCAATGCATCCATGCAGTCGACCACGCAACAATCCATCGTGCGTTTGGGATTTTCAAAGCGGGCAAATCTATAATCCACGCTTGCCACCGCAAATCCCTTTTGGTTGTAATAGCGTATTTCATCGTTGAAATATCCGTAGCCCGAAAATCTCTCTCCGCCTACCCACGCTCCTCCGTGAATGTAAAACAAGAGAGGATATCCGCTTTCGGGCGCGGCGGATTTCGGATAGGAAATGTCAAAACAAAGCTTTTCATTGTCTGCTTCTTTGTAAACAACTCCGACTTTGCTGTTTAAATTTTCGAAAATCTGCCCCTTGCCGAAACGCCAAGACAGCTCCTGCGGGCATGGCTTGAAATCAAAACCTTCAAACGCATATACGGAAGCCGAAAAACACAATAAAAAAATCGCCGCCTTAAAAATATTCATATATTTTATTAAACAACCAAAATTGCGCATTTCAAACAAAAAAACCAAACATCCATGCAAAAAAAAATGCCTGCAAGACAGCAGGCATAAACAAAAAATCAATCTGAAAAGAATTACTTTTCAGCGTCTTTTTCTTCTTTGGCTTCGACTTTGGGCGCAGGCTTTTTTGCTTCCTCGTCATTCATTGCGTCGCGGAAATTGTCTTCAACTTCGCGAGTCGCCTTTTTGAATTCCTGCATGGATTTCCCCAATCCCCTTGCAAGTTCGGGAAGTTTCTTTGCGCCAAAGAGCAGAAGAATAATCACCAAGATGATTATAAGCTCCGTGTTGCCAATGTTTAAAAATGCAAATGTTTCCTTCATATAAAATAAACGCTACCAGTTTTTTTTTTCAATGCAACATATTTTTAGCGCGGCAAAAATTTTGAAACCAAGCAAATTTTATATCGGATTTTCTTCACTTGCGCAAAGAATTCTTTTTAAGCCGCACAAAATAATCCTCCAAATATTTTTTTGATAAAACCGAAATGCCGGCGACAGCCAAGACTGATAAAATGCCATATTGCCAAGTGTTTCCCAAAAGATAAATCACAAAATTCGCAACAGGCATATGGTATACATACAATGCGTAAGACAAATCAAAGCCTCCCAAAAGCTTTCCGCCGAGCTTAGGCATTGAATATCCCGCCGAAAAAACGCAAAAAGCAAGAGACACCATTACGATGTACTTAAAATATCCGCTCTCCTGCCCCAATGGATAATTCGGGAACCCCAGGCAGTGAAGCGCAAAGAAAATGCAAAGATGAACCGCCAAAACAAGGGGAAATTTTCCGCTTAAAAGGCTGTGCATTCTCTCTTTGTTTTTAAAGAAAAACATACCTAAAATCAGCATGGGGCAATGCACGAAAATCGACCATTTGTAAGCTTTTGCAAATGCGCCACTTTCGGAAATCCCGCAACAGGCAAACGCTTCATAAACCAGACAGTTAAAAACGATTGAAAGGATAAACAGCAGTAAAAGCCAAAGAGAAGACCTCCGTTTAAAGTCAAAAACCTTATATAAAATCGGAATCGCCGCATAAAAACATAACTGGACGGGAATAATCCACAAAACCCCGTTTAAAGTTCCCGCCCCGTATCCCCTCAAATATTCGGGAGTGTATAGCGGATATATCAAATACGACAATACATAAAGAACAAAAGAAAAAACCGACGCCCTGATTTCATATCCCGACAAAAGCATCAATATGACGCTTAAAAATATCGAAGCCCACATTTCAGGAAATATTTTCAAACATCTGTTGCGCAAAAACTGAAAAACCTTCGGATTATGCTCAAAAGACATCGGTATAAAAAAACCTGTTATGAACAAGAAAATCGGGACTCCCGAAAACGCCTCTAAACACCACGCCCAATCAAGCTTGAAATTAAAATAGGAATTATAATGGTTAAAAACCATTACCTGCACCGCCGCAAAAAGCCTTATTAAGTCGAAATTATTTTCAAACGCGTTAAAAGAATCAACGCGCCCAACGCAAAAACTCGGGGGGGGGGGGGGGATAACTTCATATAAATCAACAATTTAAATCGCGCAAAGAGAACGCCGATTCCGGACAGGCATATATAATTTGCCTTTAAAGACAATCGGATTTAAAACTTATTAAAAAAATCAATATATTCCCGTTTGCAAGCCAAAACCCCCATTTTTTCGCGGCAAAAAAAACGGCATTCGCAATCGAATGCCGTCAAGCAAAGCTGTTTCAAGAATTATTTGCCCCAGACTTTGAGAAGCGTCTTGCCTATCTGCGCGGGAGTGGGCGCAACTTCAATGCCGCAGTCCTTCAACGTAGCAATCTTTTCCGCAGCCGAACCCGACTTGCCCGTTACGATTGCACCCGCATGACCCATTCTGCGCCCTTTGGGAGCGGTGGTGCCTGCGATAAAAGCCGCAACAGGCTTCTTGCAGTTGTCTTTCAGCCACTGCGCCGCAATTTGCTCATTGTTGCCGCCGATTTCGCCAATCATAATGATTGCCTCAGTCTGCGGGTCGGCGTTGAACATTTGAACCGCTTCAAGCATTGACGTTCCGTTAATCGGGTCGCCGCCGATGCCGATTGTTGTCGACTGACCGTAGCCTAAATTTGAAACTTGAAAAGCCGCTTCGTAAGTCAAAGTGCCTGACTTGGAAACAATTCCTACCGTGCCGGGACGGTGTATTTTTGCAGGCATAATGCCGATTTTGCATTCGCCCGGAGTAATTACGCCCGGGCAGTTCGGGCCGATAAGGCGCGATTTGCAGCCCGTTTCATTGAGGCGCGCGCGGACAATGGCCATATCGCGGACAGGAATGCCTTCGGTGATGCAGATGATTGTTTCAACGCCTGCGTCGATGGCTTCCAAAATGGAGTCCGCAGCAAACGGCGGGGGAACGAAAATCACGCAGGCATTTGCGCCTTCCTTTGAAACAGAATCGGCGATTGTATCGAAAACGGGAACGGGACGTTCAAACTGAACTTTGTCGTTTCCCGAATACATCATCCCGCCCTTTCCGGGAGTGACGCCGCCGACGATTTTTGTGCCGTAGCGCATGCACTGGTCGGCATGGAACGTGCCTGTTTTGCCTGTCAAGCCGCTTACTACTACTCTTGTGTCTTTATTAATTAGTACGCTCATCTTTCAAATCCTTATTTTGATACGATTTTTACGATTTTCTGAGCCGCATCGTCCAAGTCGGAAGCGGTTGTGATGTCAATTCCGCTTTCGGCGAGAATTTTGTTGCCTTGTTCCACATTCGTGCCTTCCAAGCGGACAACGAGGGGGATTTTGAGGCCGCCCACATTTTTGACAGCGGCAACCACGCCCGCTGCAATGACGTCGCAACGCATAATTCCGCCGAAGATGTTGATTAAAATGCCCTTTGTGTTTTCGTCGCTCAAAAGGATTTTGAACGCCGCAGTGATGGCTTCTTCCGTCGCGCCGCCGCCGACGTCAAGGAAGTTTGCGGGGTCGCCGCCGTAATACTTGATGATGTCCATCGTTGCCATCGCAAGACCCGCACCGTTAACCATGCAGGCGATGTTGCCGTCAAGCTTGATGTAGTTTAACTCGAATTTCTTTGCTTCTATTTCGAGCGGATTTTCTTCCGAAAGGTCGCGGTATTCCAAAATGTCGGGATGGCGGAAGAGCGCGTTGTCGTCAAAAGAAACCTTTGCGTCGAGGGCAATGATGTCGTTTTGAGGCGTGAGAATCAAGGGGTTTACCTCGACCAAAGAACAGTCTTTTGAAGCGTAAAGCTTGTACAAGCCCTTGATGAGAGCCGCGAACTTCTTCTGCAATTCCTTTTCGCCAAATCCCAAGAAAAACGCGAGCTCGCGGATTTGGTACGGCTGTATGCCCGTTTCGGGATTGATAAACACCTTCTTGATTTTTTCGGGAGTTTCTTCGGCGACTTTTTCGATTTCCATGCCGCCTTCGCAGGAAGCTATGACAACGTCCTTGCCCGAAGCCCTGTCCATGACGATTGAAAGGTAGTATTCTTTTGCGATGTCGCAGCCTTCGGTAAAGTAGATGGTCTTCACTTCCTTGCCCGCTTCGCCCGTCTGCTTGGTCACCAAGATGTTGCCGAACATTTTCTTTGCGATTTCAACAGCCTCTTCGCGCTTTGCGTAATGCACGCCGCCCTTGAAGCCGTCTTTGAAAACGCCCTTGCCGCGGCCGCCTGCATGAATTTGGCTTTTGACCACAACATGTGAACCGTTCAAGCTTGCAACCGCCGCTTCAAATTCCGAAACGTCTTTTGCCGCAGCGCCTTTTGCAACCGCCACGCCAAAATTTGCAAACAATTCCTTTGCCTGATACTCGTGAATATTCATTATCTTGATGCTTTTGAATTTTCTAAAAAAAGAAAGCCGCACATGAGTCTGCAACCGCGCTTGAATTTTGCAAAAAAGATATTGCAAAAAAATGTCCGGAATTTCCGGCTTCAAGAAAAAGCCCCCTATGCTCAAACGAATGAGCAATCGGAACCCAAAATTGCAACGCCCATTGGACGACTTTATAAATATTGTTTTAAAAGTACCCCTATTATCCCGAATTTCAAGGGAATTTTTATTTTTTTCGGATTTTTTTGCATTTTATACAATTTTGTAGCGTTTTTAAGAAAAACCAATCTCATCTTATCCGGCAGCCGAAGTTTTTCTTTTTAAGCCGGCAAAATCCCGAAACATAAAATTCTTGCCAATACAAAAATTTTCAAAATACTTTCTGCTCATTATGGAATTAACATTTAAAGACAAAGTGGCGTTCGTAAGCGGCGCGGGACGCGGCATAGGCAGAGAAATCGCAGTCGAGCTTGCGAAGGCGGGCTGCAATGTAATTTGCGCAAGCAAAAACATTTCCTCATGCGGAGCCGTCGCGGACGAAATAAACGCAATGGGGTTTGCGGCGGAAGCTTGCGCAATAGATGTTTCCAAGCCCGAAGAAGTGAAAAACGCGGCGGCCGAACTTTTGAAGAAATACGGCAAAATAGACATCATCGTAAACAATGCGGGCATCACTCGCGACAATCTTATGCTCAGAATGTCCGACGACGAATGGCAGGACGTAATCGACACAAACCTCTCTTCGGCATTCCATGTAGTGCGCAGTTTCGTAAAGGCGATGATGGGCGGCAGATGGGGCAGAATTGTCAACATCTCTTCCGTAGTGGGCATTATGGGCAATGCGGGGCAGGCAAACTACGCTGCGGCAAAGGCAGGTTTGATAGGCTACACTAAAACTCTCGCCCGCGAGCTTGCTTCCAGAAACATCACAGTCAATGCGATTGCCCCCGGTTTTATCGAAACCGACATGACAAAAAAGCTCCCCGAACCGGTTGTTGAAAAGGCGAAGGAAATCATACCTTTAAAGCGTTTCGGAAAACCCGAAGACATCGCGAAAATGTGCGTTTACCTCTGCTCCGAAGAAGGCGGCTACATAACGGGTCAGGTAATCTCGGTAAACGGCGGAATGTGCATTTAAAAAAGGCGTTTTTTAACCGCTTGCCGAATTTCCAAAAAAAAGGCTTTTGCAAACGCAAAAGCCTTTTTCAGATATTTTCAAAACATATTATATTTTTGTGTTGGAGGGAACAACGCCGTTTTTCATCACTATTATCACGCCGTCTCTGACATACAAAGAGCCCTCTTCCCACTTGTCGGGCTTGCCTTCGGGGGAAAGCTCCACATTGTCTCCGATGCGCGCGTTTTTGTCGATAATGGCGTTTTTGATTTTGCAGTTCTTGCCGATGCCAATTCGCGGCTTTCCGAGCTTGTCGTCTGCAAGTTTTTCCTCTTCGCTTTGAAATGCGTCCGCGCCCATCATCACCACGTTTTCAAGCGAAGAATTTTCCCTGATTACAGAACGCACGCCCACCATGCAGCGTTTCAGCTTCGCCTTTTTAACGACGCAGCCTTCGGCGACGTTCGTATGGTCCATGGAGCTGTCGTATATTTTGGAGCTTGGCAGATATCGCGTATGCGTGTAAATGGGCTTTTCCTGATTGTAAAAATCGAATTCGGGATTGTCGTCGGTAAGCGCCAAATTGGCTTCAAAGAAGGCGTCGATTGTTCCGATGTCTTCCCAGTAGTCGTCAAAAATATAAGCGCAAAGCTTCTTTTGCCCGAGCAAACCCGGTATGACTTCCTTGCCGAAATCGATTTCGGTTCCGCGCATTTTTTCTTCCAAAACTTTTGCGGAAAACACATAGATGCCCATTGAAGCCAAGCAATAGTCCCTGCTCTTGTCCTTTAAGTTTTTCTTCAAGTCTTCGGGAATGACAAGAGACCTTATCACGTTTTCGTCTTTCGGCTTTTCGACAAATTCCGTAATATTAAGGCTTCCGTCAACCCTCATTATGCCAAGCTCGCTTGCAGCCGAAGTCGGCATCGGCTTTGCCGCGATTGTAACGTCCGCGCCGCTTGCCTTGTGGGCGTCGACAAGCTTTTTGAAATCCATTTGATAGAGCTGGTCGCCCGAAAGAATCAAATAGTATTCGCTGTCGACTGACGAAAAATGGTGCATATTTTTGCGCACGGCGTCGGCAGTGCCCTGATACCAGTTGCCGCCCGCGTCGGTCTGCTCCGCCGCGAGAATATCCACAAATCCGCCGCCGAACGGGTCGAATTTATAGGTCTGCTGGATATGCCTGTGCAAAGACGCGGTGTTAAACTGCGTAAGAAGATAAATGCGCTTGCATCCCGAATTTATGCAGTTGCTTATGGGAATATCCACAAGCCTGTACTTGCCCGCAAGCGAAACCGCCGGCTTGCAGCGCGCCTTTGTAAGCGGATAAAGGCGCGTGCCTCTGCCGCCGCCCATGATAATGCTTATAACGTTTTTCATACGGGAGCCGAGAGTAGAACGATTCTTCCAAAAAATCAAATGAAAAAATTTTTTTAAATAAAAAATAATTGGAAACCAAACATATTCCAAACAATTCCCGCCCGCAAACGCATAAAAGTTCCCAAAATCGGCAAAAGATGCTTGCAAACGGCGTTCCAAAAAATGATATTTTTTTACGGCAACATTTTTATATTTATGACAATTTTAGACCAAATAGCCCTAAATTCCGAACACTTTATCGGCAGAGACGAAATTGCCGAAAAAATTCAAAACGGCAAAACCCTGCGCGTAAAACTCGGCGTCGACCCGACGCGCCCCGATTTAACCTTCGGGCATATGGTTGTATTCAACAAACTCAGGCAGTTCCAAGAAATGGGGCATCAGGCGGTCCTCATCATCGGCGACTACACAGCCTGCATCGGAGACCCGAGCGGAAGAAGCGCCCTTCGCCCCGTCTTAACGGCGGAAGAAGTCAAAAGAAACGCCGAAACATATTTGGAGCAGGCGTACAAAATTTTAGACCCCGAAAAAACCGAAGTTCATTTCAACAGCGAATGGTTCGCAAAAATGTCTTTTGGCGACATGCTCGAACTCGCCCGAAAAATGACGGTTGCAAGAATGCTCGAACGCGACGACTTTGCAAAACGCTACGCTTCGAAAACTCCGATTTCAATAGTAGAATTTTTGTATCCGCTAATTCAGGGCTACGATTCTATCATGATAAAGTCCGACGTCGAGCTTGGCGGAAGCGACCAGCTTTTCAACAATTTGGTAGGTCGTTCCTTGCAGGCGGAAGCGGGAATGCCGGGGCAGGCGGTTATCACAATGCCGCTTTTGGTGGGATTGGACGGCGTTAAAAAGATGTCTAAAAGCTACGACAACTACATCGCCTTTAACGACGACGCGCGCCAAATGTTCGGCAAAATAATGTCGGTTTCGGACGAAACGATGTGGAAGTACTACCAATACCTGCTTTTGAAAACGGCCTCCGAAATCGAAGAAATGAAAGCGGAACACCCCATGCTCTGCAAAAAACGCCTCGCGCAAACTTTGGTGGCGAAATTCTACGGCGAAGAAACGGGAAAAGCGGAGCTTGAAAACTTTGAAAAGGTATTTTCCAAAAACGAGCTTCCCGACGACATGCCCGAATTTGAATGGGCAAGCCTAACCGAAAACGCGCAAGAAAATCTTGTGAACCTTATGGCCGCCACAAAGCTCTTCCCCAGCAAAAAGGAGGCGCGCAGGCTCGTCGAGCAGGGAGCGGTGAAAATCGATAATCAAAAAGTTTCAGACCCGTCCGCAATGCTGCAAAAGCCTGAAAGCTCAACGGTGGTGCAGGCAGGCAAAAGAATCTTCCTGAAAATAAAGGCCTAATGCCCGAACAAAGCGGCAGTTTCGCGGAAGTGGAAGGCGTTGTGGAACGCATTGTGTTTTTCAACGAAGAAAACCATTTTTGCATCGCCCAAATAAAGCCTTCCAAGAAAAAGTTCAGCGAACCGCAAATAACGATTACGGGAATTATGCCGAATTTGGAATGCGGCGAAACCGTGCTTGTAAAGGGGCAGTGGCTAAACCACAAGTCATACGGCCTTCAAATCAAAGTAAGCGAATTTGAAAGCCGCCTGCCCTCAACCCTTTACGGATTGGAGAAATTTTTGGGAAGCGGCATGATTTCGGGCATAGGCAAAGAGTATGCCAAAAGAATTGTCGCGCACTTCGGGCAGGACACGCTGAAAGTTATCGACCACGACTCGAAACGCCTTACGGAAGTCGGCGGCATAGGCGCAAAAAGGGCGAAGCAAATCAAGGCGTCATGGGAAGAGCGCAGATGCCTAAGAGACGTAATGATTTTTCTGCAACGCTACGGAGTCGGAGTCGGAACATGCCTTAAAATAGTGCGCAAATTCGGGATGGACAGCCCCTCTGTAATTCGCGAAGAGCCATATCGAATAGCAAGGGAAATCGACGGCATAGGCTTTAAGACGGCGGATAAAATCGCGCTAAATTCGGGCATTCCAAACGAAAGCCCGCAGAGGGTCGAAACGGGAATTTTATACGCGCTCAAAGAATTTGAAGAGGAAGGCGACACCCGGGTTCCCGCAGGAGAGCTTGAAGCCAAAGCGGCAACAATGCTGGAATTAACAAAGGAGCGCTGCGCGGAGGCAATAGGCGCACTTCTAAAAAAGAACGAGATAAAGATAGTCTGCGAAAGAAGCATACAGTCTTCCTCGCTCGACTATTGCGAAAACAACCTCGCCCAAAGGCTTGAAAAGATTTTAAAAACGCCCTCGTGCCTCCCTCCAATCAAGCACGAAATCGCGCTCGACTGGGCTTGCAAACGAATGAAAGTCGAATTCGCTCCGCAGCAGTCGCAGGCTATTTTGGCGGCGTTAAAAAACAAGGCGCACATAATTACGGGGGGACCCGGAACAGGCAAAACCACGATTTTGCGCGCCCTATGCGACATATTGAAAGCGAAGAAAGTCAAAATCGCCCTCGCCGCTCCCACGGGCAGAGCCGCCCAAAGAATGTCGGAAGCAACCTCTCTTGAAGCGAAAACAATACACAGGCTCTTAGGCTACGACGCCTCGAAAGGCGGATTTGCCCGAAACCAAAGCTCCCCCCTCGACGCGGACTTCATAATAATAGATGAAAGCTCGATGCTTGACACCCGCCTTGCATCTTCAATCTTAAACGCAGTCCCCAACCGCGCAAACCTCGTGCTTGTAGGCGATACAAACCAGCTGCCAAGCGTCGGGGCCGGCAACGTGCTAAAAGACATAATCGACTCTGAATCCATAACCACGACAAGGCTGGAAAAAATTTTCAGACAAGGCGCGCGCAGTCAGATTGTCGTGGCGTCGCACGAAATTTTAAACGGCAACAGCTCAATCGAAGGGCTTGTTCCAACTTCAATAAACGCTGTAAAGCCAGAACGCGACATACATTTCATAGAAGCTCCGACCCCCGAAGAATGCGTCGATGCCTGCACGCGCCTTGCAAAAATCTGCATTCCGCGCTGGTACGGCGCCGACAAGATTTCAGGCTCGCAAATTTTGGCGCCTATGCACAAGGGCGCGGCCGGAATAGGAGCGCTGAATTCGATTTTGCAAAAGGAGCTTAATCCATCGCAAGAATGCGCAAGCCTCGGCGGAACATTCTTCAAAGAGGGCGACAAAATAATGCAGACGCGCAACAACTACGACCTCGACATTTTTAACGGCGACATGGGGATTGTCAAAAAAATCCGCAAAGAGGAAAACATGATGAGCGCAAAGTTTGAAAACGGCATCGTCGAATTTTCAAGAACCGACTGCGCAGACATTGCCCTCGCCTACGCAATCTCGATACACAAATCGCAGGGCAGCGAATTCCCGATAGTTATAATCCCGCTTTTAAAGCAGCACTTTGTGATGCTGCAGCGCAATTTGATTTATACCGCGATAACGCGAGCGCGCGGAAAGGTCTTCATAGTGGGCGACCCCTACGCATTCGCCCTCGCGGTAAAAAATTCACGGACAACCCGGCGCAGAACCGCGCTTAAAGAAAGGCTCAGATGGCAGTAGAAATTTTTAATCCCGAAACGGGAAAAACCGAAAAAGAAGACGTTTGCCAGGAAAAGTTTTTGGAATTTCTGTACGGCAATCCAATCGGAAGCCTCCTGCTTTGGAGCGTCTTTAAACGCAAATTCTTCTCTGCTCTAACAGGACTTTGGGCGAATTTGCCAATAAGCCGAAAAGCCGCGATTAATTTTATAAAGGACCATTCAATCAGAATGTCGGATTTCAGAAAAAAGCCCGAAGAATTTAAAAACTTCAACGATTTCTTCACAAGGGAAATAAAGCCCGAAGCCCGGCCTGTTTCAAACGGCGCAAACGACATTTCATTTCCCGCCGACGCGCGCAATTTGGCGATAGAAAACATATCAAAATCGGAAGTGTTTTTTGCGAAAAACCAAAAGTTCAAACTTGAAAGCTTTTTTAAATGCAAAGAGCTTGCCGCGCGCTTTGAAAACGGTTCAATGCTGATTTCGCGCCTATGCCCGCTCGACTACCACAGGTTTCACTATCCGGTTTCAGGCAGGCTCGTCGCCCGCAGGGAAATAGGCGGCTTTCTCTACTCGGTAAACCCCATAGCACTCTCAAAAAATTTAAACTACCTATCTGAAAACAAGCGCATGCTTAACCTGATTGAGCTTGAAAGCGGCAAAATGTGCGCGGTCGTCCAAATAGGCGCGACAAACGTCGGCTCCATAGTGAATTTCGACAAGGTCGGCGACAAGGTTTTGCGCGGAAACGTTATGGGCATGTTCAAATTCGGCGGCTCCTGCATTGTAACAATTTTTGAAAAAGGCGCCGCAAAGTTTGACGAAACCCTAATAAAATTAAGCAAAGAGCCGATTGAATGCCTGTCAAAAGCAAACTCGAAATCCGGAGAACTTATTTAATGTCAATACTCGCGCAAAAACTTCAAAAATTCAAAGATATTTCCGTAAAGCTCGCGCTTTCGGAGCGTTTTCAAGAAGCGCTTAAAATGTGCGACGCCGGCATTGAAATGCTCGAAGCCTCAGCCGAAAAAGAAACGGAAACCGGCATAAAATGGCTCGCCGCCCTCCACTCGGCAAAAGGCGCGACTTATATGGCGCAAAAGAATTTTGAAGGCGCGAAAGGGGCATACGAAAAAGCCCTCGAACTGCATGCAATGCTTCCGCGCGGAATGGAATTTTCATACGCACTCGACAATCTCGCAAAAGCATATCAAGCGGTCGGCGACATCCAAAATTCCATAGCCTGCAAAACCGCTTCGCTTGAAAACCTCGAAGAGTTTGCGCCAAACTCAAAAGATTTAATCGCCTCAAAATACAGAATTCTCGCCCGCGAGCTGGATAATTCCGGAAGAAGCGCGGAAGCCATTGAAATGAGGCGAAAAGCCCAAAAACTTGAAGGATAAAAAAGCGCGGAAGGCAAAAACCTCCGCGCTTTCCGCTTTCAAAATCTCATTGGTAAACGTATGGGTCGACGCCTATCGTTCCGCCCAAAGATTTCAGAGAATTCAGCGTCTTTATGCTTTTTAGCTTCGCGTTCGTCTCCGCGATTTTTTGGCTAAGCTCCGCAGGCGATTTTCCGTCCGAAAGATTTTGAAGCTTGGAATTCAAATATGCGATTGATTTCTGCGCCGCCCCCAAATCAAGCTGCTGTTTCGCAATCAGACGCTCCGCATACCAGTCGCTCTTTATTATTTCTTCGCGGTCGAAGAGCTTTCTTACTTCTGCGTCCTGCAACGTTTTGCCCTCGAAACTTCCGTCTTTCATTATGTTAAGAAGCGCGCGCAAAGGCGGACATGCGCCCTCTATCGAGCCGTCCGCAAAATAGGCTTCGGCGGCGCGCCTGTGCGCCCCCGCCATATTGTCCATCCCGTCGGCGAACACTCCCATATCCTGCAATTCGGGACGTAGCATATCGTCTGAAAAAATGCTGTCGGGGCTTGAAAAAATCCTGCCGAAATATGCGTTTACAAACTCCCTTGTTATTCTCCAGCCCAAGCGCGACGCGCAAACGGTTTTGCCTCCGTATTCAAAATCTTTGCATCTTTCAAGCATTCCATTTTCTATCAAGAAATCGGTTTTGCGTTCGGAGGAGCGCATTCGCGACCAAATTTCGGGGATTAACAAACTTATGTCGTGGTCAACCCTGTACTTGGGCCCGAGATAGCCCGCGCTGCTAAGCCATATAGAATAGTTGCAAAGGGCAAAGGAGACAAGGGCGTTGTTCAAGTCGGTTATCGGACAAAGGGCGTTGAACGGACCTTTTGTCATCGCCCCTTCCAATCCCGCGCCCGTTGTTGACGGAGACTTGCCAGTCATCGAAGCTATGAACTCCATAAACGCTTCGGGAAGCTCCAAATAGTGCAACGGCCCATGCACCGCAAGAGGGCGTATCCCTTCGGATGCGGGATTATTGCGCCTGCCCGCAATTACGCTCGAAACGGGATGCGGAACGCTTTTTGAAATCGGAATTTTGCGCGAAAGCCTGCCGCCGACATCGCAAATGTAGTACTTGCGCGGATTCACCATATCGTCGCGGTTTTGCAAATAGCGCACATTTTTGGAAGGCGCTCCGTTTACAAGGCGCGGATTTGAAGAGCTTACGACATATTCGGGCTTATCCCCGCGCAAGAAATCCTCGAGATTTTTCCGCATAGGCTCGGTAAAACGGTAGAAGCGCAAAACATCGTCAGTCAACTCCCTTACCTGGGCGCGGTTTAAAGGCTCGTAATTCGAAAAGAAAACGCCGCTTTGCGACATGTCAAACTCCGCCCTTTTGTCGTAACCCCTTACGATTGCCTCGTCGGGGCGCTGGAAAAGCCTGTATTCGCAATTTTCAGTGAACTTTACAGATGGATGTCGGGCGTCAAAGCCCTCCGGCAAATACTCGACGTCGCGCGAAGGAACAACGACGGAGCTTGTAATGTCGTCTTCAAGCTGCACCTTGCATGACGGGAAAAAGTCTTTGCGCAGACTGAACGTGCGCCAAGAGCCGTCCTCCGTAAAGCCTATGCGCAAATACGAGGTAAGAACATTGGAATTTTTGTATTTAAGCAGATTTCCGCCCTTTCCGTTTATTGTATCAACCGAGAACTTGCTCTGCCAGTCGCCGCCCCATTCGGGACGATAGTGCCTTTTTACGGTAAGCACAAATTCGCGGATGTAAAACGGTATTGATTTCAGCCACTCGTTATACTCGTCGGTAAACTCCTCCGAAGGAGTCAGAAGCTTTACGACAGAACCCATCGTACGGCGCGAATCCAAAATCGGGCGGCTGTCCTTGCCCTTGTTTTGCGACGGATCTTTGTTCCTGTCGCCATAGTTTTTGTTTATGATTGCCGAAACGGCTTCCATGTCGCTTTTAAAATCGGCAACTATTGACGGCCCGTGAATTATGGCGTCGGAAATATCCTTTGAAATTTCGCTCTTGCCGCCGCCCGAAACAGTCGCGGGCTTGTGGCAGTAAACGCCCTCTTCAACCGTGCCGACAAGACGCCACCTGCGGGTTTCGTGCGGGCGCATCATTTCCACCTTATATCCAATCGGGGAAATGTACGTTGTGTGGGGAGAAAGGCGGATTGATTTTTCAGCCCCGTCTTTTTGCCAGCTCACGGTTTGGGTTTTCAAAGAAAAATAGGCGTTTTCGGGAACGTAAATTATGTCGGGATATTTTTTATCGCGCGCCCAGCCGTCCTCAAAAACCTCCACAGTATCGCCCATACTCTTCATTGCGTCCGCAAACGAGCCTTTTTTGGAATTTTGATACGACGACAAATAGAAATCGTCGCCCAAGTCCCTGCTCGAATACGCCAACGCGCCGCCGCTATGCTCTTCCTCGCACTGCCCGAAGAGGTTTGCAGAAAAGCTTATCTGCGTC
>JAGBWO010000010.1 GCA_017629765.1 Opitutales bacterium
GCGAACCCTCGTTTAAAACGCCTTTAAGCATGTCCGCATAAGACTGGGTATCGCCGCCGAAAGACGCGCGCAATAGATATATAGCCTGTTCGGTGGCTGCGGGAGACTTGGTGGTTTTCAAAAGAGAGCTTAAAAGCGCGCGCTTTCTCTCGTTGGAAGGCTCGATTGAGGAGGAGATAAGCTGCAGCTCGTCCCTGTCGATATCGGACATCAATGCTATATTCAGTGCATTTTCTATGACCGACAAGGCTTCCTGCTTGCGATTCAGCCTGTCAAGCAAAACGGCATACTGCTTGGCGAACTGTACGCCCGCATTCGTCCCCATAAAAAGGCTGGTCTTTAACGACAATTCAGAGGCGAACGTCTCCAAATCTTTCGCCCCCAGCTCTTCCGACATTCTGCACAAATTGACGAGAGCGTCCGCCTCGCGCTTGACCGCGTCCGAAGCCGCCAATTTTTTTGCCGCCGAAAAATCGTCCGCCGCGCTTCGAAAGTTGCCTTCGTTAAACAAAATCGCCCCTCTTGCGACATAAAACCACGCGCGGGACTTCTCGGAAAGGGCGTCTGCGGAAAGTTTTGAAACTATCTCGTGCGCGCCGTAAACATCGCCAAGCTGCAAAGAGACGATTGCCTTGCGCATTAAAAATTCGGGGGTGTGCTGGTTGGCAAAAAGCGGCAAAATCTTTCCGGCATTTTCAAACTTCCCCTGCGCAATCAAAGAATCCGCCAAAACAAAACAAGCCAAATCGCGCCCGCCTTCCGGGAGAGAAGCGACCAGCTTTTCGGACATATTTTCGGAAATTGCCGGCATTCCAAGCTCCAATGCGCTGCGGGCGTTTTCCAGCGCCGCCTCCGAAGACAAAATCCGATTTTTCTGAACGTCCTTTTCCTGCGGCGCGGGAATTTGGGCAAACACCGTCGCGGCGCCCGCCAAAAATACGGCTGCAAGAAATTTTGAAAATTTAAACATCTCCTATAAAATCTTATTTTAATTTTGGTTTTGCAAATAAAAATCGGATATTTTTTTTATGATTTCAAAAAGTTTCGCGTCATAAACCCTCTTTACGCGGCTTGCAGACGCGGCGAACTTCACAAGGTCGACGGGCAAACTTGGCTTTTTCAAAAAAATTTTTAAAATTTTCGCAAAAGAAAACGCGCTTGAACCCGTATTAAAATCCATCAAAGAATTGAAGAATTCTGCGGGGATTTTTGAATCGGCGCCGTCGCTTACCGCGCGCAAATGCACAAACTTTTCTTCGCAAAAAATGGGCTTGAAAAATCCCGCCTCCATTTCGACGGCGGAAAATCCGCATGCGCAAAGCCCGGATTTTTTTTCGGAATCCGCAACCTCGCCAACGCTTGCAATCTTGCATTGGGTAATGCCAAAAGACCGCAAAATTTCAGAAACCCCGACGTTTGCCGTTTCAAAAATGAAATCGCCCTCTTTTATATCCGAAGAGCATGCGCCGCAAAAGCCGCAAAGCACCGCAAAATCAAAAAAATGCTTTTTCTGAAAAGCCTCCACCCTGCATTGCGACGCCTTGCAGCCTATCCCCGAAACAATGCCGAAAATTTCCGCGCCGCCAATGGATATTTTAGCCGATTTTCCCAATGCGGGGCGTCCGCCCGCCTTCTTGAAAAAAGCCTGGGCCTCAAATACGGTGGGGAAGATTAACAGCGCCTTCATCTTAAAATCCGTTTATCTTTGCCGTAGCGCTCGCGCTTTCCATTGTGCATGGCAAGCCTCCCGCTTCAAGCCAGTCTCCGCAAACAACTGCGTTTGAAAAATGCCCGCGCGGACTCGGGCGCAAAGACTCGGCGGCGCTTGTTGAAAGCATGGTGGCGTCCTTGAAAAGCGACGGAAGAAAATCGCATATTTCGATTTTTCCGAAATACTTTTCAAGCTCCGACTGCACAGCCTCCCTTATGGCGGACGGATTGAAATCCCCGTCAAACGCGCTGACAGTTATAGAATACACGCGCTTTTTGCCGTCCGGTTTTGTCCTGTCGAAAACCCAATGGATTTGCGAATTTGCCAAAGCCACGAAATCTTCGTCGAAAAGCTTTTGCGAAGTCGAAAAGTACACGTTTAAAATCGGGGAGCTTTCAATGGCATTTGCCGCGTCTTTTAGCGGGCATTCGGGAAGCAGGCTTGCAAGCTGCTTTCTACCGGCGGCAAGGACGTAGAAATCGTAGCCGCCATAAATTTCAGAACCGATTTCAAAAGATTTCACACAGCCGCCGCCATAATTTATTTTGCTTATTCTGCTCGACAAATTCACGCTTCCGCCGCAAGCCTCAATGTAGGGCTTTGCGTTTTTAAAAACTATGTCGGCAAGCGGAATTTCATTCAAAATCAACGCGCTCTTTCGGACTCCTTTTAAAAGCGATTTTTCTATGCTTTTTACAAACATATCCGCGCTTGCGACGGAAATATCGGTATTCTGAACGGAGACGCAGAACGGATGCCATAAAAGGTTCTTTGCCATCTCGCCCACCCTCTGCCTGTCCAAATATTCCGAAACGGTTTCGTCTTTTAGCGCCCTGCCGAATCCGAATTTGATTTTTAAAAGCATTGCGATGTTTCGCAAAGTCTTAAAACCCTTTATGCGGGGAATTTTAAAAATGGAAAACCGCGAGCCGTTTTGCGGAAATTCATAGCAAAAAGACGTGCCGTCGGGGTTAAGAAAGCGCATTTTTTCGCACGGCTTTTTAAACGAGCCGTTTCGCGCCCCGATTAAATCGAGAAAGCCAAGAAAGTTCTTGTAGCATCCCATAACGGCATGCCCGCCGTTGTCGAGCCTGCCGAACTCGGGAGTTTCAATTGCGGCAATTCTGCCGCCCGCCGACGCCTTTGCCTCAAACAAATCCACTTCAAAGCCTTTTAAGGACAAATTGACAGCGGCTTCCAAACCCGCCAGCCCTCCGCCCAAAACGGCGGCTTTTCCAAAGTTTGACGGCGGCTTTTTTGAATATTTCTTCGCCCTGCGAATTGCCCCGAGCGCAAGATAAATCTTTTGAAGTTTCGGGATTTTTATGACATTTTCAGAGATATTAAAGCCGCAGGCGCAAATTTTGTCGAGAATGCGCTCATAAATATCGCTCATAACGAGCGCGGGGGCAAGCGCCTGCGCGTCTTCCGGCTGCAACAAATTCCGCGCCCTGTTAAAGAAATGCTTTGCCCTGAAATGCATCATTTTAAAAAGCGACTTGCAGTTTTCGCCAAGCTCGGCGCTTTCAAAATCCTCCGGCTTTACCCCAAACGCCGCCATTTCCGATTGCGGGATATAGACGCGACGCATGGTTTTCCAGTCAAACACGACATCCCTTAAAATATTCGTAAACTGCAAGGCGTAGCCCAAAGACTCGGCAAATTCTTTGGTTTTCTCATTCTTAAAGCCGAAAATATAAATGGAGGCAAGCCCCACCGCGCTTGCGACGCCATAGCAATACTTTTTGATGTCGGCAATAGTCTCAAACGGGGCCGAATCGGTATCGCGCAAGACCCCGTCGATTATGTCGAGCAAATACTGCTTGGGGACGTCCCTTCTCATGACTACACCGCGAAGCTGCCTTTCAATTTGGGATAGTTTCGACGGATTGCCCGAATATATGTTTTCCACCTTCGTCTTCCAGCCGTTTAAAGCGCGGATTTTTTGCCCGTCGGACGCCGAAGCGTCGTCTGCAATATCGTCCAAAATTCTGCAATAAGTATAGAAGACCTCCATATCGCGCGCCCTGCCTTTTTCCATGCAGAAGAAAGCGAACGCCAAATTTGAATTTTTGCGGGCTTCGACTTGCGAATCTTCGTATGCTGAAAATTCCTCGTTCATTTTTTTAGAATAAAGCGGAGAGTAAAAGTTTTATTTTGTCGAATTTTGAAATTGAGGGTCGGGACTTCAAGGTGTCGAATTTTTGGGCTTCTATCTTGTTTAAAATTGCCCTGCCTCCCGCAAGAGTAAGGCGTATTTCCAAACTAAGCGGAAAAGGAAGAGTCTTCGGCAGTTTTTCTCCCTTTTTGAAGAGTTCTTCCGTTATAATTACCTGCCTGCAAAGGCACGACCTCACGGCTTCGCTTGCCATCGGAGCGAAGAAATCCTCCTCTGTGAGCGCGCCCCACTGGTCTTGGGGAATGTAAATGCGGTTTTTTGACTTGTCCACGCTCATATCCTGCCAGAAATTTGCAAGTTGCAATGCGGTGCATATCGCATCCGACATCTCGAAACGCTCTTGGTCCGCAAATCCGTGCAAAATTAAAACAAGCCTGCCGACCGGATTTGCGGAACGCCTGCAATAGTCGAAAAGCTCATCATAGTCTGCATAGCGTTTTTTTACGACATCCTGCGCAAATGCGCTTACAAGGTCGGTGAAAAGCGAAACGGGAATGCTGAATTTTTTTATCGTATCCGCGCATGCCAAAAAAATCCAATCCCATTTCGGGTCCAGCTTTTCCGGATTTTCCAACGCCAAATCAAGCTCTTTAACATAGTCGTTCAGCCATTCCACCCTCAGCGGAGAGTCCGCCGCGACTGTTTCGTGGTTTTCATCGGCAATGTCGTCGGCAGTTCTTGCGAACGCGTAAACCGCCGCAACATGTTTGCGAATTTTGCGCGGCACCATTTTTGCCACCGGAAAATTCTCATAATGCGAATTCGCCAAAGCCTCGCATTTTTTATAAGCCGAGTTTAAATCCATATTTCTTGAAATATCGCAAATCTCTTTGCGATTGTCAAATATGAAGAATTAAAAAAGCCCGCCTCCGAATTGGGAAACTCCATGAGCCTTCTAAACGAAACATAGCCGAAGTTTTTCGCCATCTCTTTTGCGGACTCTTTCGAGACAAGCCCGCCGTCGACCAAGAGCTGCAAGCTGTTTTGCTGAAACTTGTCAATCAAGACCGAAGCCGTCCTGAACTTCGCGTCCGCGGAATTGTAAAATTCTTGGACTTCGCTTAGAGTAAAGCCTGACATCTTTACGCAAAATTCATTTGCGCCCTCGCGGTATTCGCCGTTTTCATCCCCCAAAGCCGCACTTTCCCCGCTTTCCGCAAAATTTTTTGAATATTTTGCATTTTCTTCTTGATTTTCCCAAGTATTTTCCGATTGTGATGGTAAAAAAGGCGCAAGTTCGGTTTCATAGCGCTCCCTATTGGCGGGAGACGTATCTTGGAGGAGCTTGCGCCCCTTTTGTTTATCCCAATAGATACACCTTCCCTTTTTCGCCCAATCTATTATTCTTCCGAAACTTTCCTTCGGATGCGCCATGAGCAAATCGGTAATTTCCCCAAAACCCTGTCTGTTTTTGTTTACTTCAAGGGAAACTATTATGGGTTCACCGTTTTCGTCAACGACTTTTGAAACATCTTTTTTGTTGACATTCCAAATATTTTGTAGAGTGTTGTCTATAAGGTTGACAGGCGTATTGACACCGACACCCATAGCATTAAGTTGCCCGACGGGATTGGTTTGTCCTGTCAGCTTTTTTATTTCTATACTATCTATTACGTAAGCAATAGGCTTATTGAATTTTTCTGTTCCGTCTTTGTGCTTTTCTGCCCTTTCTCTTTTTACAACGACGCTTGCAATACATTTTTCTTTGCCAATTTGAATAGGTGCGGATAAAATAAAAGATTGATGACCTTTACCTTTCCAATCTCTACTAAAATTCAAAGGCATTCCATCTTCAATAATTTCACCAATACAAGCCAAAGCTTCACGCTTTAAACCCAAACGACCCTTTTTAGATATTGTCGCTTTTATGGTTTCTTCATTTACCAAAACTTCTACATTTGTTGTTTTGGATTTAAAGGAATATTCGTTTTCTTTTTCGGTTTTAAAATCCGCATACTTATCAGTCCAATAAGAAAGTACATTTGGAATGACTATTTGACGTTCCTTAGAACCTAAAATTTCATTACCCGTTATACGAGCTACTTCTTCTCCGTTCAAGAAGTTATATTCTGCCAAAGTCTCCCAGTCTCCAAACCACTTTTTGAAGTTTGGAGTGCGGACCTGCAACCACTGGCGTTCGGTAAGCTTTGTGTGCTTGCCGTTCGGAGCTTTCATATAAAGAGGAGTATCTTTATACTTTGCCCTGACTTCCTCAATCTGCCTTTCGGCTTCTGCAATTTCCGCATCAGTCGGCATTGAATCATCCCCGATACCAAACCTCGTACCGGCCTCTTCATCAAAAATTTTTGAATATTTTGCATTTTTTTCTTGATTTTCCCAAGTATTTTCCGATTGTCCATAATTAGGAGACGGGACAAGTGCGTTATCGGACGTAAACTGAAGGCCTTTTAAGGATTTTAGATTTGTGTGGTCTCCTTCTTTTTTTGCCTTGTGCTTGTACATTGTTGCGGACACAAGCTTTTTTCTTCCCGTTCTGATTTCCGCGACATAGTAAATTTCGTCACCTATTTGTTTTTGGAAGATTAAAACTTCATTATTCAATAAATTTTTCTTCGGAGATTTTTCGACTTTGTCGAACTCGTTTACGATTTTATCCGCAAGCTTCCAATCTTCCCTTGTAATCGGTATCTGCCCGGAATACGTTTCGGCGGGCGACGAATGCCTGTTTTCCCCGTGCATAATCCCATAGCCCTGCAAGGTATGGACATAGCCCTTTAAATCAACGCCCGTATCGTTTTTTATTCTCTCAACCGCTTGCGGCGAAAGCTCCCCGAAGTCGAAAAACGTGCTTTTGCCTTTCTCGATGCCGTTTTTTAAAAGGTCGTCCAAGTCAGAATATTTCTTTGTGGGAGTTTTCTTGCTGAACTTTTGCGCAACTTCCCCCGCAACTTCTTCGGCATCATCCCAAATCGCTTCGTCAATCTCCGCCTCATTATTGGATTCCTCGCCATTAAGCTCCACCGCAGGCTTTCCAACCTCCCTTAACGCCCTGTTTCTCGCCTCCTCGACAATCTCCCCACGCGCCTCCGGCGTAAAAACAATTTCTTGGACAAAAAAAGCCTTCCCCTATTAGGAAAAGCTTTTATTGTTTCATATAAAAACTGCGTCTACTCCGCGCTTTTTAACGCAAGCCCAATTCGTTCCGCAACAGCTTCGGGCGTCAAGCCGTACATTTCCCTCAAGACGCCGACGCTTGAACCGTGCGGTATGAACTCGTCCTTCCAGCCGATAATTTCAATGTGGATGCCCATATTGTTTTCAGAGGCAAATTCCGCAACCGCGCTGCCGAAGCCGCCGCGCACGGAATGGTCTTCGAGAGTCGCCACAATTTTCGCCTTTCCCGCCTGCTCCCTCAAAAGGTTTTCGTCAAGCGGCTTCGCAAAACGCGCATTGACAACCCCTGCGGAAATTCCTTTTTCTTTCAAAATTTCGGCGACCTTTTTGGCGACGCCCACCATATTGCCGAGCGCCCAAATTGCAACATCTGCGCCTTCGCTTAAAACCTCCGCCTTGCCGATTTCGAGCTTCTGGGGGAATTCCTTCATTTTAACGCCCTCGCCCTTGCCGCGCGGATAGCGTATAAAACAAGGCTTTCCGCTGTAAACCGAAGTGTAAAGCATATCGGCAAGCTCGTCTTCATTTGACGGCTGCATTATGGTTGCGTTTGGAAGACAGCGCAGCATTGCAATATCGAACAAACCGTGGTGCGTTGCGCCGTCCTGCGCGCTAAGCCCCGCCCTGTCCATGCAAAACGTCACAGGCAGGTTTTGAAGGCAAACATCGTGCATCGCGCAATCGACCGCTCTTTGCATAAAAGAAGAATAAATGGCGGCGACCGGCTTTATGCCTCTTGCGGCAAGCCCTGCGGAAAATACTGCGGCATGCTCCTCGGCAATTCCTACATCAAAAAACTGTTCGGGCAGCTCCTTTTTAATGTGGCAAAGCCCCGTCCCCGCGCTCATTGCGGCGGTTATGCCAACGACGGTGGAATCTTTGCGGGCAATCTTTAACAAAGTCTTGCCCATTGCGTCCTGATAAAGGGGAACGGTAGGGTCGGAATGCTCGGTATTTTCACCCGTAATGACATTGTATGGGCTTGCCCCGTGGAATTTTTCAGGATTTTTCAACGCGCATGGCAACCCCCTGCCCTTTTCGGTCACTATGTGCAAAATTACGGGTTCGGGGCTGTTTTTGCAAAAATTCAAATACATTTCGAGCTGTTCGATGTTATGCCCGTCAATCGGCCCCAAATAGCGCAAGCCGTACTTTTCAAACATGGTTGAAGATTCCATGAAAAAGTCTTTTGTTTCCGACATGACTTTGCTGCCGAAATTCTTAACGGCCCTGCCGACTGCGGACTTTTTAAGGAAAGAGCTCATGTCCGAATATAGGCGCGTATATACCGGATTTGTTATCAAGTCGTTAAAATATTTTGAAAGCGCGCCGACGTTTTTTGAAATCGACATCTTGTTGTCGTTCAAGACCAAAATGAATTTTTTTGTGGTCGACTCTATGTTGTTGAGAGCCTCAAAACTGATGCCGTTTGTCAAAGCCGCGTCCCCCAAGACCGCGATGACGTTCTCGTCGCCGCCAAGCATATCCCTTGCCGCCGCCAAGCCGAGAGCCGCCGACAAAGCCGTACCGGCATGCCCCGCGCCGAACGCGTCGTGCTCACTTTCGGATCTGTTGCAAAATCCGCAATAGCCGCCGCTCTGGCGAAGCTTTCTGAATTTTTCGCCGTTTCTGCCCGTCAAAAGCTTATGGACATAGCTTTGATGGGAAACATCGAAGACAATTTTATCTTTCGGAGTGGAAAAAACCCTGTGAAGAGCAATGCAAAGCTCCACTACGCCCAAATTCGGACCGACATGCCCCCCGTTTTTAGATGTTACCGAAACAATCTCTCCCCTGATTTCGTCAGCCAAAATTTTCAAATCCTGTTTGGAAAGCTTTTTGACATCTTCGGGGCCCTGTATTTTACTTAAAATAGACATACTCAATAATGCGGGCAAACAAACTATTTTTCAAAATCCTCCAAACCGTCAACGCCGAGTGTTTTTACCTGCATTTCCGCTTCGGACAATCTTTTACGGCAGATTTCAAGACAAGACTTGGCTTTGGAATACTTCTCCACAAGCTTATCCAGCGCCACATTCTGCCCGTTTAATTCGCGCAAAATGTCTTGAAGCTCGGCAAAAGCCTCTTCAAAACTTTGTTCCTTTTTGCCTTTTAATTTGCCGTCCATTTTTAAAGCAGTATATTTCAATACATTTTGATTGGATTTTACAACCTTTTTTTGAAAAACATTTCCATTGCGGCATTTTTTCGGCAAAACAGACCCGTTTTTATTCCCAATATTCAAAAAAAAATGTTTTTTAGTATTTTTTTCTCGACTTTTTTTTTACGATATGCCACTTTAAAAATGAAAGCAGAAAAAACGCTGTATTAGTTATATACGAAATATATGCGTAAAAAAACTACTCCCATTTTAAATATGACGCTTTTCATATTAAAAAAAGCATCTTTTTTATTTTATGCGTAGTTTGAATGTTAAGGTCTTAAAAATAAAGGCTTAAATTTAAGATTTTTCTGACGATATAAAAAGATTTAAAAACAACGCAAAACTCTTATACCATGGCAATAAAGAAGATACCAATAATCAAGACGGCAATAAAACCATCATATGCCTATCTAATAGAAAAGAAAAGAGATGGCAACGAGTTCACGGAAGAAGAAGTGCGTTTTCTCGTAGATTCCATTTTGGATAAGGAAATTCCCGAATACCAAATGGCCGCCTTGATAATGGCAATCTACTTCAAGGATATGTCGGCAATAGAAACTGCAATGTTCTCCGAAGAAATGATGCTTTCGGGCGAAGTTTTGGATTTGTCTTCAATCACGCGCCCGAAAGTCGCAAAATACTCGACAGGCGGCGTCGGCGACAAAACAACCATCATACTAAACGCCATCGCGGCGGCCTGCGGGGTTGTGATGCCTTCAATGGTGGGACAGGACGAAGACTTTGTAATCTCGGTTCACGACAAGCTTTCGTCAATACCGGGCTTTAAAAGCAACCTTTCAATAGACGCATTCTCAAAACAGCTCGAAAAAGTCGGCTGCGCTATCTGCCGGCCCGACCCGAAAATTTCCCCCGCCGACGACATTCTGTTTAAGATGCGCCAAAATACCGCCACCATCCCATCCCTGCCCCTCATCACGACTTCGGTTTTGAGCAAGAAGTTCGCGGAAGGAGCTGACGGATTGGTTGTCGATGTAAAGTGGGGCAACGGCTCGTTTTTGAGGGATTTGGAGCAGGCAAAACAGCTCGCCCGCACAATTACGCGCGTCGCAAGGCAGATGAAGCGCAAATGCGTAGCCCTCGTAACCGACATAAACCAGCCGCTCGGCGACTGCGTTGGCGAAGGCTTTGAAATCTTGGAAGCAGTCAAATTCCTAAAAGGCGAAGGAACGGAAGACATGAAAGACCTCGTAATGAGGCTCGGAATGGAAATCGTCCGCCAGGCGGGAGTCGCAGGCTCCACATTGGCCTCGAAACAGGCGGTTGAACGCGTAATCGAAAACGGGTCAGCCTACCAAAAATTCCTCGACATGGTAAAGGCTCAAGGCGGAGACGCGCCATGGCTTACGGATGCTTCCAAATACCCGATGCCAAAACATACGCGCAAACTTCCCGCCCCGAAGCGAGGCTACGTCCACAACATAAACGCCGGTATGATTGCCCGCGGCGTGCAGCTGCTTTCAAACGGCAAAAACGGCAAGCACGACCCATACGTCGGCATAACCGAAATCAAAAAAATCGGCACACAGGTAAAACAGGGCGAACCATTGCTTCTCATACATTATAATGACGAATCTTCGCTCGACTCGGCATTCGACTACTTGCGAAACGCCTACCGCCTCGCACCGCGCAGGCCGAATCCTCCGCAGCTCTTCGTCGAACGCGTCGCATAATTTACGAATGATTTACAAATGAAATTGCACTTGAAAAAATCTTTCAGGTGCAATTTTTTTGCCCGCATGGCATTTCCAAACGCTATCCAATACATTGAAAAGCTTATAGTTACAAATATTTCGCTTCAAATATTTTTACAATCTGCCACATTCAAATTAAAACAAAAAACGACAACTGTCATTTTTTTATTTATATTCGCCCTTTCAATTTGTAAGCATACAATAACATGTAAAATATCAAAAAACCTATCATCCCCGTAAAGTATGTCCAAATAAATCCTGCAATTAAAATGTACTTGTTTTCATTTTTTAATGCAAAAAAAACAATTATAAACGAAGCCAATAAAAACAGCCATCTCAAAAATTCTTCTTTAATCGGAGTTTCTTCCGCAATTGCAAAAATGAAATTTAATTCCATATTTATTCCACTTTCCGAATGTTATTTCTTAATTTCGCACACTGTATCCTTTTCAAGAATAAAACATCAAATACCTTAATAATGCAACCATTAAGATTATTTTTCACCCCAAGCTTGTAAAATAAAATTTCCAACATATTGAGATTTTTCTTGGACGGTCGATTTTTGCCAATTCGTTTTTTTGCGCGATTTTGCGGCAGTTTATTTTTTGAAAATTTTACACGGAGATATTTTGTCTATAGCTCGACAATACACAAAGATTAACGCATCTTGACGCAAGCGATAGGCGTTTAACCCGACCGGAAGCTGCGCAATATCTCAACATAGGCACAACCTTCATTGAGCAGCTCCGCAGGCAGGGGAAACTTCCAAGCTATCGGCTTTCGGGCAAATGTGCCCGCTACAAGAAAAGCGACTTCGACGCCCTGCTTAACCACTGCTTTGTAGTCCGCTCCGCCAAAAGCGCAAATAGGCAAATAGACTCCAATGCGCATTAAAACCTGAATTTTAGTTGACTTTCAAACCGACATATGGTCTGATATTATTTTTATCCCGCCCCTGTAGTTCAACGGATAGAACGGGCGTTTCCTAAACGCTAAATCGTGGTTCGATTCCACGTGGGGGCGCGGGTAAGTTTCTAAA
>JAGBWO010000052.1 GCA_017629765.1 Opitutales bacterium
AGCTTTGTGGTAACAGCGTTGAATGCCGCCTTGAAGAGCATGAGGCTCTCCGGCAAGGCAAATGTCATAGTTCCCACTGCAAATATTCTTACAAAAACGATAACAGTGCCGCACGTTGACGATGTGGCAAAGCGCGACGAAGTCGTCGAGTTTGAAGCCCGCAAAAACATTCCGTACGATTTGAGCGAAGTCACTTGGGGCTATCAAGTTATCGCCGACGACGGAATCGAAGCCGAGATTTTGTTGGTCTCGATGAAAACAGGCGTTGCCGACGATATCTGCCTTTCGGTTTCCATGGGCGGGCTTTCCACGGCAACTCTCGAGCCGTCCTCAATTCTCGACTACAATGCTTGGAAGTATTGCGGTCTTGAAGACAATGTCATGATTTTGAATATCGGCGCGAAAGCCTCCAATTTAATCATTGTAAGGGGCGATTCCGATTTCTTTGTGCGCAGCGTTCCGATTGGTGGCAATGCAATCACCCAGTCGATAAGCGACAATTTGGGCAAGAGCTTTATGCAGGCCGAATCGATTAAGCGCAAGGTTTTGGCCGACGCGGCGGAAATGGCTTCAAACGACGCCGTTGCGGAAATCATCAAAAACGGGGTTATAACCGTTTCAAAAAGAATTTCAACCGAGCTTAAACGCTCCATTTTGAGCTATAAGCGCAAGGGCGCGGCGACTCCGCAAAAGCTCTATCTGACAGGCAGGGGCGCGCTCACGACGGGTTTGGCGGAATACCTTTGCGAAGAGTTGAAGGCGGACGTTCAGTTCTTGGACGTTTTGTCCAATTTAACGGTTTCGCCTTCGGTAAACGAAGAAAAGTTAAAGGATGCATCGGTGCATCTTAGCGAGCTTGTCGGCGAAGCGGCGAGAATGGTGCTGCCGTCTGCGGTTGGCATAAATTTGCTTCCCAAGCACATAGTGGAAGAAAGCGCATTCAAGCGCAAGATGCCACTTCTTTTCTTGGGCGCGGCATTGCTTGCGGCGTCGGTTGTTCCTCCTTTTATGGCTTTGCAGGAAAGCATCAAGTTCAACGATGCCAAATTCAAGGAATTCAATTCAAGAATTCCCGCCCTTGAACAGGATGCCGTGTCTTTAATGGAAAAGCGCGACGCCGCAAATGTATTGGTCGATAAAATCGCCGATTTGGACGTTTTGGCGAAGTCAAAGTCAAACTGGATAAATTTGTTTGCCGAATTTGAAAAGAGCCTTTTTGAGGAAAAGGATGTCTGGCTTGACGACTTGAAGGTGATTCGCACAAAAACAAAGGACGGCAAGCCCGACTATCGTTTGCAGTTCTCCGGAAGGCTTCTTTTGAAGGATGTCGGCGACGACAATGCATACGACGCGAAGGCGGCTCTTGAAAAAATAAAAGCTCTCCTCAAAAAATTTGAAAAGAGCTCGTTTATCGAAAAGATAGACGACATCAGCACCGACAACACAAACCCGAGAATTTTGAAGTTCAACGTCACTTCCGTGGTAAAATCCGACAAACCGATATAATATGAAACACTTTAAACAACATCCGATATTTACCGCAGTTTTTGCGCTTCTGCTGGCGGCGTTTGTTGGCGGGGCAGTTTACGATTTTGTCCTTTTCAACAAAAACACTGCGACTGCCAAGAAGGCTCAGCAGGCGGTGAACAAGTACGAAAACGCAATCAGAAAAGCTCCCGTAAAGGAAAGCTTGTCGCAGGCGGACGCAAATTTGAAAGGCTTGCAGGGCAAGCTTGAAAGCCTTGACAAGGAATTGAGCCGCGATTCCACAAAAGTTCTTGCGGAATCTCCGGTAACGCAGGGTTTTGAGCTGGTCGAATACCTGCGCTCGATGACCGACAAATGGGCGAATGCCGCGACGGAAAAGGGCATTACAATTCCCGAAAATTTCAAGTTTTCGTTTGAAAACTATGTGTCGGGAAAATCGAAGCCCGAAGACGAGGCCGTGTCCGCATTGTGGCGCCAGGCAAGCATTTTGGATAATATCTTGAAAAAGCTTTTCAATTCAAAGCCCGACAATGCTCCGATGGGCATAGTCGCCGTTCAGCGCGAAATTTTGCCAATCGAAGCCGAAGCACAGGCAAAGACCCAGAAAAATTCTTCGCGCAGAGTGCGCGCCGCAAGGGCTTCGCGCGACAACACTACGGGCGACACTTTCACGGTCGATCCCTATATTACCGCGCGCAAAAAGGGCAGCGTCAGCGCTCTCGGGTACCGCATTGTGTTTACGGGATACACCGAAAATATGCGCAGGTTCTTAAACGAATTGAATAATTTCGACCTCATGCTTGTCGTGCGCTCGGTTGAGGTAAAACCCTCGTTAGGTTCTGTGAAGCGCGTCGTGCGCACTGCCGAAGACGATGCGCTTTTGGCGGCGTTCGGCGGAGCGGGCGCAAAGGAAGAATCGGGCGAAGTCTCCAAAGACCCCGTCGTTTCCGAAAATGTTTCGGAATTCACATTCGTAATCGAGTACGTTGAAGTCGATAAAAACGCGGCTTCCGAAAACAAAAAATCCGACGAAGCGGAAGAAAATACGCAGGAGTAGTTTATTATGGAAAAGCATTACGAAAAAATATTGTTTCTCATAGCCGTTTTGGTTGCGGGGGCGTCGGCGTATTTTTATCTCGGAAGCGAAGGAGAGCTGGCAAAGGCAAAGTCTCAGATGCAGGCGTCGTTGCAGGTAAATCCGAGCGGAGAGCCTTGGCAGAACATTCCCGTTCCCGAAGTCAACCCCG
>JAGBWO010000053.1 GCA_017629765.1 Opitutales bacterium
CCGAAAAAAGCGCGAATAAATAAGCGGCTGATGCGGCGCAGAAGGCAAAAGAAGCGGCAGGTAAATCCGAAAGCAAATCGGACGCGAAAGTTCCCGCGCCTCAGACAAAGTAAATTTTCATTTATTTTCAATTTCTGGCGCGGTGGACATCGCGCCTTTTTTATTGTGTTTTATCTTGGCAATTTTTTTAAACGTGCTTTTATGGAAACGGCTTTATGAATAAATTTTTTAAAATTTTTTTGTCGGCAGCTTTGGTTTTGTCTTTCGCTTTTCCCGCATATGCGCAGAGGGCAAGAAGGGTGGACACTTCCGTGCGCCCGCTTTCCGCAGACGGCGCAAGGGAGCGGTGGGCGGAATTTTTGGCAAGCCGTCCCGTGAAGGACTACTGCTTCAAATTCGATATGGTCCACCTTCCGAGAAAGAGCGAAGGCGTGGACTATTTCGGATACGTCTGGGGCAGACACGTTTCGGGAGACACTTATTTTATGCGCCTTAAAATCGCAAAGAAGTCCGATGAGAAAAAATCGGCTGAATTTCTCTTCGTTTCCGAAAACGGCGTTTGCAAAATGTTTAAAAAAACGGGAGGCAAAGTTGTGGAAATTCCGCAGTCGGACTGGTTTAAGCCCATTTTGGACGGTTTGGTTTACACGCCTTTCGATTTCGCCGCTCCCTATAAAAAATGGAAAAGCAACTATGCGGGACCCGGAAGGGTGGGCAGGGCGGTGCATTTTTTTGATATGCGCCCCGATGCCGAATTTGCCGAAAAAAATCCGGATTTAAAGAAGGTCAGGATTGCGCTTAGCAGGGAGTTCAACGCTCCTTTTTACACTGAATACTACGGCGGGGGAGAAGCTCCGGAGCGCACTCTGATGCTCGATTCCATAAAAAAAATCGACGATGTTTGGTTTATGAAGGAAATTGAAATGCAGGACAAAAAAAATCGCGACAAGGATAAAATGAAAATAACCGCGATAAAATTTTTTGACAGCCTTCCCCGCGAAATTTTCGATATAACGAATTTTGGAAAAGAAATTGAAAATCCGATTTTGGAAGAAATATAGTTTATGGCAAAAGATTTAAGATACAATAAATTGGCAAAGCTTCTTTGCTCTTATTCTGTAAAAGTCGGCGTCGGCGAAAACGTAATGCTTGATATGTTCGACGTTCCCGAAGAAATGGTTGAAGCTCTGGTTGAGGGCGTTACAGAGCGCGGCGGGAACCCTTATGTAAAGCTGCATTCGGCCCGAATTTCGCGCAAGCTGAATTTGCTTTATAACGATTCAAGCCTGAAAACCGCTTCTGAGCTCGCGCTTTCTGAAATCCAAAAAATGCAGGCTTACATAGCCATTCGCGGCTCCAACAACATATTTGAAAACGGCGATGTTCCGCAGGAGCAGATTTCAAAAATAAGCGCCGCGATGCGCTCCGCCCTCAATTGGCGCGTCGACAAAACAAAATGGTGCGTTTTGCGCTGGCCGACTCCTTCAATGGCCCAGCTTGCGGGAATGAGCACTGAGGCTTTTGAAGACTTCTATTTCGACGTCTGCACTTTTGACTATTCAAAATTTTCCGGCGGCATGGAAGCCTTGAAAAATCTTATGATGCGCACCGACAAAGTCCGAATTTCGGGAAACGGCAGCGATCTTGCGTTCTCTATAAAGGGAATGCCTGCAATCCCTTGTTCGGGGGAAATGAACATTCCCGACGGCGAAGTTTTTACGGCTCCCGTAAAAGACAGCGTGGAGGGCGTTTTGCATTATACCGCTCCCACTGTTTACAACGGGCTTTCCTTCGACGGCATTACTTTGGAATTTTCAAAGGGCAAAATCGTGAAGGCTGACGCAAGCATGAATGCCAAAGCCTTGCGCGAAATTCTTGCAAGCGACGAGGGCGCAAGCTATGTCGGCGAATTCGCGCTCGGCGTAAATCCGCTCATAACCCGCCCGATGCGCGACATTTTGTTCGACGAAAAAATCGCGGGTTCTTTCCATTTTACCCCCGGGCAGGCTTACGAAGACGCCGACAACGGCAATCGCTCCAAAATCCATTGGGATATGGTCTGCATTCAGACAAAGGAATACGGCGGCGGCGAAATTTATTTCGACGATGTTTTAATCCGCAAGGACGGCGAATTTGTTTTGGACGAATTAAAACAGTTGAATCCCGAAAATCTGCTCGCAAAATAAATCAAAAAATGGTTGCGAAAGCTCTTTAAAATATTAGCATTTTTTTTAATTTTTTTATTATGGAAGACTCTAACGCAAATTTACCCGAAATAAACCACGCCAATACCCACGACTTGTTTGCCGTGAGAAAGGCTAAATTGGACGCTCTCCGCGCGGCGGGCAACGACCCTTTCTGCCAGAATTGGAAGCCCGACTGCACGAGCGAAGCCGCAAAAAAGCTTTTTGAAACGGAAGGCGAAGGCAAAGAGGTAAGCGTTGCAGGCAGAATTTTGGTTTTCCGTGTAATGGGCAAGGCGAGCTTTGTAAAAATCCAAGACCGCGACGGCATAATCCAGCTTTACTTCTCGCGCGACGACCTTCCCGAAGGTTTGTACAACACCCACTTCAAAAAGATGCTCGATGTCGGCGACATCATCGGCGCAAAGGGCAGGCTCTTTTTGACTAAGGCGGGAGAAATCACTATAAGGGTAAGCAGCTACGCCCTCGTAAGCAAGGGCATGCGCGCTCTTCCCGAAAAATGGCACGGTCTTACCGACAGCGAGCAGATTTACCGCCAGCGCTATTTGGATTTGATAGTAAATCCCGATTCGCGCAAGAGGTTTAAAATGCGCAGCCGCATAATTTCCGAAATCAGAAAATTTTTGACAGACCGCGACTTTTTGGAAGTAGAAACGCCGACTCTTCAAGGCGTTGCGGGCGGAGCTGCGGCAAAGCCCTTCATTACCCACTTCAACGCCCTTGACTGCGACTTCTTTATGCGCATTTCCCCCGAGCTTTTCTTGAAGAGAATGCTTGTGGGCGGTTTTGACAGGGTTTTTGAAATCGGCAAGAATTTCCGCAACGAAGGCATCGACCGCAAGCATAACCCCGAATTTACCTTGCTTGAAGTTTACGAGGCTTACAGCGACTACAAGGGCATGATGAAGCTTGTTTACGAACTCGTGCAGCATCTTTGCAAGACGGTTGTCGGCACCACCACCATCACGCGCTTTGACGGGGTGAAAATCGAGCTTGGCGGCGAGTGGAGAACTGTCGACTACAAGGATTTGATTATCGAAAAAACCGGCGACAAGGATTGGTTCAAACGCTCCAAATCCGAAAAAATGGAAGCTTGCCGCAAACTCGGATTGAATGTCGAAGAATCTTGGGAAGACTATGAAGTAACCCAAGAAGTTTACAGCAAGCTGATTGAGCCGTTCTTAATCCAGCCTACCTTTGTGACGCACATAGCAAAGGAGCTTTGCCCGCTTGCAAAAATCAACAAGGAAGACCACGATGTAATCGATGTCTTCGAGCTTTGCATCAACGGGCAGGAAATCGCGCCCGCTTATTCCGAGCAGAACGATCCGTTCATTCAGCGCGATATGTTTGAAGCGCAGGTTGGCGAAGAAATCCAGAAGCTCGACAACAACTTTTTGGAAGCCCTCGAATACGGTATGCCTCCCGCAGGCGGCATGGGAATCGGCATTGACCGTTTGATTATTCTGCTTACGGGGGCCGCGAATATTCGGGACGTAATACTCTTCCCGTCTTTGCGCCCCGAAGTTCAGTAATTTTTAAAACGCGCAAAGCTCCGCATTTGCGGAGTTTTGTTTTTATTAAAACTGCAATCTTAAATAAAAAAATGAAGTGGTGGCTTTACATAGCGGTAAAACAGCTTTTCCCGACGGGCAGAATAATCTCGTTTTTTACGCTCGTTTCCATATTGGGGGTGGCGTTGGGCGTGCTTGCCCTCTTTGGCACGCAGAGCGTTATGAACGGCTTTCATAATGAAATAGGGGTAAAGCTTGTCGATACTGGGGGGCAGATAACTTTGGAGGCGGGCGGAAGAGTCATTGCGGGAAAAAACGCTGAAATACTCTTTGACAAGCTTAAAAACAATCCCGAAGTTGAAAGGGTCGAAAAAGTTGCGAGAGGCTCGGTGATGATGATAAACGGCAACACTCCCGCATATCCCGTGTTGCGAAGCTATGACACAATCACAAACAACTGCGCCCTGCCCATAAAGGAAAAAAACTTTGTAAGCTGGGGAGATATAGACGAGCTTGACGACGACAGCGTTATTCTGGGTATAGGGGTTGCAAACAGAATTGGGGCGTCTAAGGGCGATGTGGTTGAAGTTTACGCGCCTACAATGCTTGAAAGGCTTTCCAAAAACGAAGTTCCAATGCCCGTAAAATTGGAAGTTGCCGGATTTTTGAACACCGGTTTTTCGGATGTCGATAAAAATGTTGCGCTTGTTTCTTTAAGGAGAATGCAGGACTTGTACAGTCTGGGGAAAGGCTTTCACAGCTATGTATTAAAGCTTAAAGACGGGGTTGACGAAACCGCTTTTGCAAAACAGCTCAATGCCGACGTCTTAAACGGGGATGTCCGCGCTTACACTTGGCTTACGGGCAACGAAGCGTTTTTAAGGGTTATTGCTACCGAAAAGGTTATGATGTCTGTAATCATAATGCTAATCATAATAGTCGCGTCTTTTTCCATTTGCTCTTCCTTATACACGACGGTTTTGAGGAAAACAAAAGAGATAGGGCTTTCCGTCGCCATGGGGGCAAGACCTTTTCAAATCGCGCTATGCTATTGCGTGCAGGGTTTTATAATCGGTTTTTTGGGCGCACTTGCGGGGATTTTGCTGACATTTCTTTTGCTCGAAAACAGGGCGGCGATAGTGGAATTTATTGTCGGAAGGGAAACTCTCGAACAGTTTTACCATTTTTCAAGCCTGCCTGTCTTGTACGACTTAAAAGACGCGCTTAGGGCATGCTTGTTTGCGGTTGTGCTATGCACGCTTGCCGGTTTCTTGCCCGCGCTCAGGGCGTCGAGATTAAAGGCTTCGGAGGCTATGCGCAATGAGTAGCGAAATTTTGAGGATAGAAAATCTAAAAAAGAATTTCAAGTCTCCGGACGGTTCGGAAATTGAGGTTCTAAAAGGCGTAGATTTGTCGCTTTTTAAAGGAGAAAGCGCGAGTTTGAGGGGCGAAAGCGGTGCGGGAAAGACGACGTTTTTAAATATCGCGGCATGCCTTGAAACTCCGTCAAGCGGCGGAGTGTATTGGGACGGATTGAAAGTTGACGGGCTTTCAAATTCAAAGCAGGCAAAGCTCCGCTCTTCGTATATGGGGTTTGTTTTCCAGTCTTATTGCCTTGTTCCCGAATTGAACGCGCTTGAAAATGTATTGTTTGCCGCCCGCATTGCCGGCAATTTCAACAAAAAAACAGTTTCCCGCGCAAAGGAAATATTGGAAAAAGTCGGGCTTTCTGGCAGAATGAGCCATATGCCGCACCAGATGTCGGGCGGGGAAAGGCAAAGAGTGGCAATCGCGCGGGCGATTTTAAACCGCCCGAAAGTTATTTTTGCCGACGAGCCTACGGGGAATCTCGACGAAAACACGGGGATTGAAGTCATGGATATGCTCCTTGATTTATGCGAGGTGGAAGATACAGCGCTTCTTTTGATTACCCACAATCCGGATTTTGCCCGTAGGACTTCGCGCAACTTGGTTTTGAAGTCGGGCAGGATTGTAGAAGAATAACTATGGCGAAGAGTTCCAGATTTTTGTGGGCGGAAAAATTGGCAAAGGCGGAGTGCATAAATCCGCGCACGGGGTTGTTTCGCTCAAAAAAGACGCTCCGAAAGTTTTGTCGGCTTCAAGGGCAATCACAAAGGTTGCGTTTACGGGAACGGTAATGGGCATAGACCCGAGCTTGCGCGGAACGGGGCTTGCTGTCGTCAGGGTAAAGCAGGGCGGAAAGCCCGAATTCTTAGGCTCTCAAAGGGTTACAAACAATCCTAAGATGAGCCAGGCCGAGTGTCTTGGGGCGATTTTTAGGGCAGTCGACAGGCTCGCATGCAAATTTGAAGTTGATTGCGCGGCGGTGGAGCAGAGTATTTATGTGCAGAACAATCAGACGGCCTTGATTTTGGGTTCTGCAAGGGGGGCGGCAATCGCGGCGGCCGCCAATTTTGAAATGCCCGTTTTCGAGTATCCGCCGCTTCGCATAAAACAGGCTGTGGTCGGTTTTGGAAGGGCGAGCAAAGAGCAGGTATCAAAAACAGTTGCGGGGATTTTAAAAATAGAGCCGCTCGGTTTTGACGAATCCGACGCCGCCGCCGCCGCTCTTGCGCACATATTTACATACAAGGATTATTTATGAAAAAAACGCTCGTTGTCATGGCTGCGGGAATGGGCAGCCGTTTTGGAGGTTTGAAACAGCTCAACAAGTTTGGCAAAGACAAAAAAACTCTGCTCGACTTCGCGGTTGAAGACGCAATTTCCGCGGGATTTTCGGAAGTTTGTTTTGTCATCCGCAGGGACATTGAAGAGGCTTTCAAGTCGGAAGTGTCTAAAAAATACGAGGGCAAAATAGAGGTATCCCACGCATTTCAGTCTTTGGAAAGCCTTCCCTCTGGCTATGCGGTTCCCGAAGGCAGGACAAAGCCTTGGGGTACGGGGCAGGCTGTTTTGGCATGCAAAGGCATTGTGAAAACACCGTTTCTTGCAATAAATTCCGACGACTATTACGGAAGAGGCGTCTATGAAATCATGGGCGGCTTTTTGGACGAAAAAAATCCGGACACTTTTGCGCTTGCCGGTTATAGGCTCGGCAATACTCTGTCGGAAAACGGCGGGGTTTCGCGCGGAATTTGCAAGTCTGACGAAAACGGATTCTTGGTTGATGTTGAGGAGCATTCGGGGATAGTGAAATGCTGCGATGGTTTTGCAAAAGACGAATTTGGCGAAAAATTTTCATTCGACACTTTGGTCTCAATGAATTTTTGGGCTTTCGACACTTCTATTTTCGATATTCTGGAAAAAGATTTTGAAGAGTTTTTGCGCGAAAATTCCGCCAGCTTGAAATCGGAATTTTATCTTCCGTTTGCTGTGGACAAGGCGGTAAAAAGCGGCAAAGTCAAGGTTAGAGTGGTTCCTAATTCGGAAAAATGGCAGGGCATTACCTACCGCGAGGATATTGAAGCCGTTGAAAAATTCCTAATTGAAAACCGTTAAGCATACAAAAAAAACCGCATAAAAATATGCGGTTTTTTTAATGGTTTCGTTCTTATTTTAACGGCTTGCCGTCAAATTCTCCCGTAAGAGCTTCAAGGAAAGAAACAATTTTCTTGATGTCTTCTTTCGAGAGGCTTACACCCGATTGGTATTTCAGCATGTGCGAGGCGGCTTCCTCCAAGGTCTTAACCGTGCCGTCGTGGAAATACGGATAAGTCAGGGCGACGTTTCTTAAAGTGGGAGTTTTAAACCTGCCCATGTTTTTGTCGTCCTTTTGGAAGTTGTACAGACCTTTGTCGGCGTCGTTTACGTCGCCCCTGTCGGCAAAATAATCCTTTAAAAGCCCCATATGCTCGAAGGTAAGCCCGC
>JAGBWO010000054.1 GCA_017629765.1 Opitutales bacterium
CGACTACGGGGAGGAACCCCGCTATAAAAAAGTCGCAAAAGCCCTGAAAGACGCAGCGCAAAACGGGGAGCTTAAAAACACCCTCGACCTGGCGAATCTCGTTGAAAGAGTCTTGGGGCGCAACCCGCGCTCAAAAATCCACCCCGCAACTTTAACATTCCAAGCCTTGCGAATTGCGGTAAACGACGAGCTTCAAGAAATCGAAAAAGCCCTGCCCGCCGCATTTAATCTTCTCGCTTCGGGAGGCGTATTGGCGGTCATATCGTTCCACTCGCTTGAAGACAGGATTGTAAAAAAATTCTTCAAAAAGATGGCGGGAAGACCCGAAGACCGCTTCGACAATTCTTTCGTGCAGGAGCGCGTAAAGCTTGCAGAAATAATAACGCGCAAGCCCATAACCGCAACAGATGAAGAAATTTCAAATAACCCGCGCTCGCGCTCCGCAAAATTAAGGGCAATTAGAAAGCTGTAAGACAATGAAAAAACAAACACAAAGCCTTATCCCGACGTTTTTAAAATTGTCAGTTTTGTTTTGCGCAATTTTGACAAGCGGCGCCCTCGGCAAATCGTTCTTCATGCGCGAATGCTCGAACATCGCCAAGGAAATGAAGCGCGCCGAAAGCGAAATCAGAATTTTAAACCGCGAAAACGACTTCTGGGACGCCGAAATCGCGAAAATGCAGGCGCCGTCAAGCCTCAGGGCGAAAGCCGGCGCAAAACTCGCCCCCCCCGCGGCGGATAAAATCGTTCTCGCATACGAAATCACCGAAATTTTGCCAAACGGAGAAAAAACCCAAAGGCGCATGCTTTCGCGCAGAACCGACGGGCAGCAAAAAATATTCAGAACCGCAAAAAGATGAAATGCTCGCCTTTCATATCAAAATGGAGATACCGCGCCCTGCTGTTCGGCACGGCGGGGATATTTTGCATTATGGTATGGCGGCTCTACGACCTCCACATAGTTGAAAGCAAAAACAGCAAAGACGCAGTTCAAAGCCAGCGTCAAATCGTAAACCCAATAAGCGCAAAACGCGGAAACATTACGGACGCGCGCGGAAATATTTTGGCGACGTCGCGCTCGGTAATAGACTTGGGCGTCGATCCGGAAGCGATAAAGGAAAAATTCGGCACTCCCGAAACGCGTGAAAAGCTTTCAAAAATGGCGCATATTTTAAATATTCCGCTTTCGGAAATTTTAGAAAAATGCAAAAGCGAAGAAATAACATCACCATCGGGAAGAATAGTCAAACGCCGCTGGAAGCTCATAGCAAAAGTCGAAGAAAACGTCTATGAGGAAATTTCCGCCCTGAAAATCTACGGAATAACCGGAAACAGAAAATATGTGCGCACATATCCGTCGGAGGGCTTGGCGGCGCACGTCATCGGCTTTGTCAACAAAGAAGGCGTCGCCGTCGACGGCATAGAAAAGAACGCCGACTGGTATTTGAGGGGGCAGGAAGGCTGGATTCAAAGCGAAAAAGACGCCCGCCGACGCGAGCTTGCGCATTTCAGAACGCGCGAAGTCCCCGCCGCCGACGGAATGAACATCGAGCTTTCAATCGACATAATAATACAGGAAATGGCAAACCGCCAGCTCCAAAAAATTGTCGAGGAATTCAACCCCGAAAACGCGACCATCATAGTAAGCGACCCCGCAACCGGATTTATTTTGGCTCTCGCCAACTACCCTTCTTTCGACCCGAACAATTACAACAAATATCCGGTGGCAAACCTTAAGAACTTTGCCTTGTCCTCGCAAATAGAACCCGGCTCGACATTCAAAATAGTTCCGATTTCGGCGGCATTGAACGAAGGGCTTGTAACGCAGGACGACACTTTCGACTGCTCCCTGCCAACCTTGACACACCGCGGCAGAATTTTAAAGCTCCCGCCCGACGACCATCCCGCAGGAGTTTTGAGCGTCCGCCAAATAGCGGAGAAAAGCTCCAACAGGGGTTCCGCGCAGCTCGGCGCGATGCTCGGCGAACAAAAGCTTTTCGAGTATGCAAAAATGTTCGGCTACGGCGCAAAGACAAACATAGGGCTTTCGGGGGAAATAAACGGAGTTTTGATGAACCCCAAAAACTGGGACGGGCTTACCATAACAAGGCTTCCGATGGGACATGCCGTCGCCGCAACTCCGCTTCAAATACACTGCTCCATGGCGACCCTCGCAAATCAAGGCGTATATATGCGCCCGCAGATTGTAAAAAGAATTTTTTCGGAAAGAACAGGAAGGGAAATCGTGTTTTCCCCAAAGCGTTTGAGGCAGGTTGTAAGCCCCAAAACGGCCTCAATAATGTGCGACATTTTAACCGACGTAACGGAAAAAGGCACGGGCAAAAACGCTCTCGTCAGCGGGTTTAAAGTTGCGGGGAAAACCGGAACGGCGCAAAAAATCATAGACGGCAAATACAGCAAAAAACAGCATGTAGGCTCGTTTTCCGGCTTTTTCCCGTCCGACAGGCCGCGCCTTGTGATAACCGTAATCGTCGACGACGCCAAAAGGAAAAACGGCAGACCCGCCTACGGCTCCGTCGTTGCCGCCCCCGCTTTCGCAAACATAGCAAAAGAAGCGGCGAGCTACCTCGGCATTCAAACGGACGAAGAATTTGAAAACATCATAGCATTGAAAGATTGGGAATGATAGGATTTAAAAATTTGGCGAGTTTAATTTGCATGACTCCGCGCGGCGGGCTTTCGTTCGCGCAGACCGACGGCGGCGAAAGCGCGTTTACGGTCGATATGCTTGCAAAAGCGGTAAAATGCAAAAAACTTTCGGGCGAAAAAAACGCAGAGATTAAAAACCTCACAAACGACAGCCGGAGGGTCGTAAAAGGCGCGGCATTCTTTGCGGTTTCGGGCGCGAACACCGACGGAAACCTTTACATAGAAGAGGCGGCCCACAGAGGCGCGGTCGCCATAATTTCAGAACGCCCCGCCCCTGAAAAATATTTTCCGTGCGCATGGATTGAAGTTGAAAAAATTTCGGACGCAATGGCGATGGCGTCAAAGGCGTTTTATGAAAATCCCGACGAGCACTTGGATATTTTCGCCATTACGGGAACAAACGGCAAAACAAGCGTGACATGGATAATCCAGCATATTTTAAACGACATGCAGGAAAAATGCGGGCTTATCGGCACAATCCAATACGATCTCGGCGGAAGATGCCTTCCTGCCGCCCGCACAACGCCGCAGGCGCTTGAAACCTACGCGATGCTCCACCAGATGCGCCGCGCAAAATGCAAGGCGGCGGCGATAGAAATAAGCTCGCATGCAATCGCGCAAAAGAGAGTTGAAGGGCTTGCGATAGACTGCGCATGCTTTACAAACCTCACCCAGGACCACATCGACTACCATCTCGACATGCAGTCGTATTTTGAGACAAAAGCGTCGCTCTTTACGGGCGGGCATGCGCCCCTTCCGAAAAGCGCGGCAATAAACTTCGACGACCTAAAAGGCGTCGAAATAGCCTCGCGCATCGACAAAAAAAACACCAAAGTAATATCGTTTTCAATTGAAAATCCCGACGCCGACATCCGCGCAAAAGACTTGGTCTTAAATCCTCAGTCTTCGTCTTTTACCCTCGTTTATCCCGGGGGCGAAGCAAAAGTAGAATTGAAGCTTCCGGGCAGATACAATGTTTCAAACGCCCTTGCGGCATTCGCGTGCCTTTATTCAAAGGGCTATGATTTGAGCATTGCGGCAAACTCCCTTAAATCGTTTAAAGGAGTTCCCGGAAGAATGCAAAAAGTCGTTTCAAACGCGCCATTTGACATCTTCGTCGACTACGCCCACACCGACGATGCCCTGAAAAACGGGCTTGAAATGCTAAGGGAAGTCGCAAAAGGCAGAATACTCGTCGTATTCGGCTGCGGAGGCAAACGCGACAGGACAAAACGCCCCAAAATGACGGCCGTCGTTCAAAAGTACGCGGACATCGCCTGGGCGACTTCCGACAATCCCCGCGGAGAAGACATAAACACAATATTCGGCGATATGAAATCGGGCGTTTCCGACCCGTCGAAAATCGCCTTTGTGGAAGACCGCAGAAGGGCAATAAACCTTGCAATAGACGCCGCAAGCGCGGGAGACTGCATCCTTATCGCGGGCAAAGGGCACGAAGCTTTTCAGGAACTCGGCGACACTATCATCCCGTTTGATGACAAGCGCGTCGCAGAAGAACTATTAACAGTCAAAGGATTATCTTAATATGCCGCTTTTTAAAATAGACGACTTGCAGGTTTGGACTGCGGGAAAATGGTCGGGACTGCAAAAAAAATATCCCGAAATAAAAGGATTTTCAACGGATTCGCGCAACATGCAGCCGAATTTCGCATTTGTTGCGCTGCGCGCAAAAAGAGACGGGCACGACTTCATCGAAGATGCCGTAAAAAACGGCGCAGTTGCCGTAATCGCCTCTAAAGACGTGGAAACCTCCGTGCCGGTCTTAAAGGTTGAAGACACTCTCAAAGCCTTGCAGACAATAGCAAAATTCCACCGCCTGCGCTTCGACGCCCCCGTTGTAGGAATAACCGGCTCCTGCGGAAAAACAAGCACAAAGGAATTCATATCGCATCTTGCGGCGTGGAAGAAGCCGCTATCCACAAGGGAAAATTTCAACAACGAAATCGGGGTGGCTCTCACCCTCACCCAAATCGACATCCGCGAAAACCTTTGCGCGGTAATCGAAGCGGGAGTGGCGAAATGCGGGCAGATGAAAGAGCTTGCGGACATGATTGAACCCGACATAGCCGTGATTACGAACATTGCGCCCGCCCACATGGAAGGCTTTGGCGAAATTGCAAACATTGCGAGGGAAAAATCGCTGCTTGCGCGCGGGGTCGCAAAAGACGGCTGGGTTGTAATGCACTCAAATCTTTTAAGCTGGAAGGCTTTTGAGGAATTGGAATGCAAAAAAGCCGTGCTTGCTCCGAACAGCGCCCCCGAAATCCGCGCCGACTTGGTTTTCAGATACTCGGTAAAGGAGGAGAAAGACCTTGTTAAAATAGACCTCGCCATTGAAGACGGAGGCGAATACTACTTTGAAATGCCCCTGTTTACGAAAGGCATGACGGAAAACGCCCTGCTTTCAATCGCGACAGCCCTGATGCTCGGCACCACGGAAGAGCAAATCGCAATGCGCCTTGAAACGCTTAAGACAGGAGCAATGCGCGGCTCGGTCGTCGAAACAGAAAAATCCAAATTTTACATAGACTGCTACAACGCCTCCCCCGCTTCGATGAAAGACGCAATGCGCCGCTTCCTTGCGATAAGCGAAAATTCTCCGCAAATGTTCGTTTTGGGAGATATGGCCGAGCTTGGGCTTGCAACGCTCCGCTACCACAAGGAAATCGGAGAAATGCCGCCTTTTGCCGAAGGGAACAAAGCGGTTCTTGTCGGCGCAAACGCGCAAATTTACAAAGACGCGATGCTTTCAAAAGGATGGGATGAAAACAGCATTTCAGTCTTCGAAAAATCGCCCGACGCGGCCGGCGCCCTCGCGGATTTCGAGGGCTGGATTTTCGTAAAGGGAAGCAGAGTTTGCGAGCTTGAAAAATCTTTGCCAAGCGAAGTCAGGGCGTCGCTTCCGTCTTCGCTGCAAGACGAGGAGGAAGAGGAAGCTCTTGAAAGCGAAATTCCGGCGGAAGAAGCCCCGGAAAACCAAGAAGAAAACGCCGACGAAGACGAAGGCGACGATGAAAATTTCAATGAATTTGAAGAGGAAAATTTTGAGGATGAAGACGTCGAAAACGAAGATTCGGAAGACGAAGACGGCGAGAAATCCGAAAGCCTTGAAGACAGATTTTAAAACTACCGAAAACCGTAAAAGATGCTGCACTACATTTCAAATTTGGAAAGCGTTTGGGGACCTTTCCGGCTTTTTAACTATTTGTCTTTCCGTTGCGTATTGGCGGCGGTCACGGCGTTTTTAATCGCATTTGCGGTTGCGCCGCGCGTAATAAGGTTTTTCAGGGCGAAAAAGGCGTTTCAAATCCAGCGCAACGCCGAAGTTATGGGAAAAACCGCCGAGCTGCACTCGTGGAAAGAAGGCACGCCCTGCATGGGGGGGCTGATTATTTTTGCGGGCGTCATGGTTTCCTCTCTTTTGTGGTGCAAAATAAACGCGATGGTAATCGCCGCCCTATCGGTTTACGCAATTCTCACCGCAACGGGTTTTGCGGACGACTATTTAAAGCTTTTAAAAGGCAATTCAAACGGCATAAAAGGCAAAACCAAAATTTTTTGGCAGATTGCGGCGTCGACGATTGCGGGAGCGATTTTGTTTACAAACCCAGTCTATGCCCAGTCAATGCAGGAGCTTTGGCTTCCGTTTGTTAAAACCTGCGTATGGGTTATGCCGATAATTGCCGCAATCGCCTTCCTTGCGCTTGTAATTTCGTCTTCAAGCAACGCCCTAAACTTGACAGACGGCTTGGACGGGCTTGCGACGGGCTGCACGATTTCGGTCGTTTTGGCGTACGGAATTTTTGCGTATGTCACTGGCAACCAAATAGCCTCCGAATACCTCTCGCTTGGCTATATTCCCGACTGCGGCGAACTCGCCGTCTTGTGCTGCACGATTTTGGGGGCGGCGATGGCGTTTTTATGGTACAATTGCTACCCTGCGTACATTTGGATGGGCGATACCGGCTCGCTCGGCTTGGGCGGGATTATCGGCGTAATAGCTTTTATGGTCCACCAGCCAATAACTTTGATTTTGGTGGGCGGAGTTTTCGTAATGGAAACAATGTCGGTAATAATTCAAACGAGGTATTACAAGCTCACAGGCGGCAAGAGAATTTTCAGAAAATCGCCAATCCACCACCATTTTGAAGAAGGCGGCTGGAAAGAAACGCAGGTTGTAATCAGATTTTGGATTTTATCGCTAATCTTCGCCCTTGCGGGGCTTGCAACACTCAAATTGCGCTAAAAAATGCGGGAAATAAAACGCACGCTCGAACGGCTGGCAGGCGGATTTAAAGTCGCCCTTTGGGGACGGGGAGCAAGCACCGCCTCCGTAGAAAGGCTGTTTGCAAAAGCCGGCATAGAATGCGTTTATTACTCCGACAGCCCCGACGATAAAAAATTCGATTCCGGCGCGGCAAAAAAACACCGACTGGCGGTTTATTCGCCCGCTTTTCAAAGCTCGAACAAATTTTTTGAAGCCGCAAAAGCCGCAAAAGTCGCAACTTTGGGCGAACCCGACATCGCGGGAAAATGCTGGAAAGGCAAAATCGTCGCGGTAAGCGGCACAAACGGAAAGACAACGCTTACGTCATTTCTAACCCTCGCCTTGAACAATGCGGGATTTAACGCGGTAAGCGCAGGCAACATCGGCACCCCCCTTTGCGACTTTGTCGAAAGCGGATGCGAAACGAGAATTGCCGTCTTGGAGCTTAGCTCGTTTCAGACAATGCGCCTGAAATATCTAAGCCCGGACGCCTATATCTGGACGAATTTCGCCCCCGACCATCTGGATTGGCACAAGGATATGCGCGAATATTTTTCGGCGAAGTTAAACCCCGCAAAAATGCTTAAAAAGGACATTTTCCTTGCGGGAAAATCCGTTTTCGATTTCGCAAAATCGGAAGGCATAAGCCTCCCAAGCTTCGTTAAAATCATAGAAAAATCGCCGAGCGAAAATCCTCCCCCGCCGTTTGACAATTCTATTCAGTCCGAAAATTTCGCAATGGCGAAAGCTTTTTGGAAGGTCTGGTCGCTCGACGAAAATATTTTGGAAAATTCGGCAAAAGATTTCTCCCTTTCAAAGTTCAGATTTGCAAAAACCGCCGAAATCGGCAAAGTCGGATTTTGGAACGACTCGAAAGCCACAAACGCCCATGCGGCAATAGCCGCGCTTCGAGAGCTGCAAGGAAAAAACGTGTTCTGGATTGGCGGCGGAAAAAACAAAAACTGCGACTTGAAAGAGCTTGCGCAAACCGTCCGCGAATGCGCCGACGGAGCCTGCCTCATCGGGCAGACTGCCGAAATCTTAAAAAATGAAATAAAGTCGCTTAAAAACGGTATTTTCACTTGCCAAACACTGGAAGAAGCCGTAAAAATAGCATTCGAGAAATCAAAAAATGGGGGAAATGTGCTTTTCAGCCCATCTTTTTCAAGTTTCGGAATGTTTAAAAACTACGCGGAAAGAGGCGGAGCCTTTGACGCGGAAGTGCTTAAACTAAAAGAATTTCAACAAAAAAACATAAAATAAAAATTTAAAAAGGCAAAGACAATGAAAGCTCCTATAACAATCGCCGTAATCGCATTGCACCTGGCAATCGTAGCAACAATTCTCGTTCCGGGCTGCAAATCTTCAAATGAAAACGCGGAATTAAATCCGGAAGTAACAAAGTCAAATACTGAAACAAACAAGGAAAACGTCGCAATACAGCCCGTTAAGGAAGACGACTCCGTGGCAATTCTCGATTCGCAAAGCCAGGAAGGAAGCGAAGATTTAAGGGAAAACCCAATGCGCCCGATGACTCTTGAAGAGGAAATGCTCGGCGGCGGCGAAGAAAAGGCGAAAGTCGAAAAAATCGAGCCGAAAAAATCACAAAAAACAATCGCCATGAACGGGGACTTGCAATCCTCTTCAACCTACACCGTCAAGAAAGGCGACACATTGAGCGCAATAGCGGCAAAACACGGCGTAAACCTTTCAATCTTGATGGAAGCAAACGGAATGAACCGCAAGTCCGTCATAAAAGTCGGGCAGAAAATTTCAATCCCCGCAAAATCGGCGGATGCCGAACCCAAGCAGGCTCCCGCCGCGAAAGAGGATTCCAATGCGGAAGTAGTTACATATGTTGTACAAAAAGGCGACAACCTCTCAAAAATCGCCTCAAAATACCGCACGTCGGTCGCCGCAATAATGGAGTTAAACGGAATGTCTAAAACATCCATAAACGTCGGCAAAAAATTGAAAATTCCGACCAACACAAAAACAGCCGCGCAAACTTCCGCATCGGCAAAACAGGATTTGAAAAAGTACGAAGGCAAATTGACCCATACCGTAAAAAGCGGAGACAC
>JAGBWO010000055.1 GCA_017629765.1 Opitutales bacterium
AAATTTGAAGTTCTTCTCTTCCGAAGCCTCTGTTTCGACGGGGCGCAACATATTTGTGGTACTTGGGGTGGACGAAGACGTTTTAAACAGCTATCCGTCTTTGGATTCCCAAGGGGATGGCGACGATTTTTTAAGCACGTCTTTCATTATTTCTTTGATAGACGAATTTTTGGAAAAGCACCGCATCGAGATTGACATGCCGCCCGACGCTACGGAAACGGGAGGCTTTCACTTCGGTTTGGACTCCATTTTGTATCAGGCGGGGCGAAATTTTGTGGGCGACATTGTTTACAGGGTTTCGGGCAAGCCGCAGTCTCTTTGGAAGGAGCGGCTCTTTACAATTTGCACGCAGATTTCGCGCACGTCGTACGAGCTGGGGGAGGCTGTTGGGACGATTGCGCTTGCTCCGTCCGGTTCAGTTGCGCGGTCCATAGAATTTTCGGGAATGCCGCGTCTTGGCAACGTGCGCTCCACCCGCAAGCTTTTGGAGCTTACAAAAGACGGCATGGTTTTGCATTCGGATACAGAAATCGTTTTGGGGCTTGCCAAGCTTCCGCGCAGAATGCCCAAAAATGCGAAAAGCTTTTTTATCGATTTTTTGGGAATGCACAAATGGCGGATACGCTACGGCAACAAGCCGCTTATAGACGTTTCATACGGCATGCCCGTTCCGCCGCGCTCAACCTACGACGGGGGGGAGTTTGCGGCTGCGATAAAAAAAGCGTTCTCTTTCAAAGGCTCGCGCAAGGTTGACAGGCTTGTCGAGCTTATTCAAACCGCAATGCGCGAGAAAAAGGGAACAATGCTTGTAATATCAAAGAAGGCGAAGGAGGAGGCAAAAAGACTGGCATCCCAATCGACGCCCGTTGCCCCCATTCTTCTTACGCGCCAGCTATTGTCCTCGCTGACGCCGATTGACGGCGCCATTGTTTTGGATCCGAACGGAGTATGCTATTCCATCGGAACGATTTTGGACGGAATGGCGACTTCAAGCGGAGACGCCACTCGCGGGGCGCGGTATAATTCGGCGGTAAAGTATGTCGATTACAGGAAAACTTTGGGCGAGGTCTGCATGGCTGTCGTTATATCCGAAGACGGCAATGTCGACCTTGTTGCTTGATTGCATGGATTCCGTAATACGGCCGGCTATGGCGCAAAAAAACTCTTTTATCCTGCGGGATAAAAGAGTTAAAGGGGTCAGGTTGCCTACGGCACATGAGGTTCCTGCTACCGTTGCTTTCTTCCGAATCTGGCGGGGTTCGCGGGAAGCCTTCATTGCATAGGTCCCGACCTTGTTTTTATATCCTCAGAAAAAACGCCTGAGGGCAAGCAAAAATTTGAATTTTTTACGATAACATTTTTAGAAAGGCATTTTATGGATTTTGACGAAGTATTGTTTACGAGGCGTTCTGTCCGCAAGTTTGACGCTTCAAAAAGAGTTTCCAAAGAGCAAATGGAAAAGATGCTTGAAGCGGCGATGTCGGCTCCGAGCGCGTGCAACTGCCGCCCTTGGAGGTTTTTGGCGGTAAACGATCCGCTTATGCTTTCAAAAATCACAAAGATACATCCGTATTGCGGCTTTTTGAAAGACGCAGGCTCTGCAATAATCGTGTGCGCGGACTCCCTTTCGCAGCACAAGTCGCCCGACGGCGACGGCTATTATCCCGCCGACTGCTCCGCCGCGACCCAAAATATTTTGCTAAAAGCCCGCGAGATGGGCATAGCTTCGTGCTGGTGCGGAATTTATCCCGTGCAAAGCAGAATGGAAGATTTTGCATCTCTTTTTAATTTGCCCGAAAACGTTCTCGCTTTTTCGCTGGTGGTTTTGGGGTTTTCGGATGAAAAATTCGCAGGATTGCAGTCTCGAATCGAGTGGGACAAGGTTGATTTCTCAAATTGGAAAGAGTAAATTTTTATTCGGCTTATGAAAAAAATTTTGGCTTTTGCCGCGCTTTTTTGTCTGGCGTCCTCCGCTTTTTCGTACGATATGCTTTACAGGCGGTTCGAGCCTGAAAATCCGTCGCCCAAGCCGCAGGAAAACATCGACTGGTCCGACTTCGTGGCTTTTAACGCCTCCGACAAAAAGTCGCCGAGGATCCTGCTTGTCGGCGATTCCATCGTGAGGGGATTTCAGTCAGACTTGCAGGAAGAGCTGAAAAAAGACGGCGTAAACGTTTCCGCTTGGGCGTCTTCAATGTGCGCGAGCGACCCCGACTATATTTATGCGCTGAACTTGGCGCTCGAAGAGGGAAAGTTTGACGCCATCGGATTTCACAACGGCGGGCATTTGCATATTCCTTCGTGGAAAGAGCGCAAGGCGCATATCGTAAATGCGGTAAATTTTGTGAAGGCGAAAGCCCCGTCGAAAAAAATATTTCTGATGAGCCGCACTCCGCTTAAAGACGGCCGCACGATAGACGATGTTGCGCTCTATGAAATTTCAAAAGAAATGAATTTGCCGATAGTCGATTTTATTGGCGCCATGCGGGGTTTGGATGGAGGCAAATACTGGGCGGGCGACGGAGTCCATTTCAAGCCAGAGGGCGCTAAAATTCAGGCGTCGCTTGTTGCGGAAACTGTGCGGAAACTGTTGGGGCAAGGCAATATTTCAAACGCCGCGGGGCGTTCTGAATCCCCCGCGGATTTCAATTTGTGCATGGGATTTAACGCCAAGAGCAAAGAGGGCAGGCGCATTGTCCTTTTGGGAGGGGAATTGCGCCATGTCTCGCACAGGCTTCGCGAAAAATTCGCAAGCGTCGCAAATTTCACTTATTGGGATTCCTCGAAGGGCGTTTCTCATCCGGACTACGAAAGGCTTGTTTCATACGCGCTAAGTTTGCTGCCTTTTGACGCGGTTGTTTTCAAGCCGCAGTTGTCGCAAGATGAAGGCATAAAGGCTTGGTCGGACTCTTATGTGAAAGTTCTCGACTCTATTTCAAAAAAGCATAAAAACGCAAAAATCATATTGGCGACAAACGAGATAAACAATCCGTCAATTCGCTGCGCCGCTTTGGCGCAAAACAAATTCATAAGAAAAATCGCCGCCGAAAGAAATCTTCCGCTTGCGGATTTGGACAATTCAAAATCGCAATTTGAAGCATTGCAAGACGCTGTTTGCAAGGAATTTGGATGGTCCGACAATGAAAAGGGCGAGGTCGTCCAGCTCGGCTCTAAATACGGGCCGAACGGCGAAATAAAATAAAAATGTCAATGGTTTCTTTAATAAAATATTGACTTTTTGTTTGCATAAACATAACAAATTCTCCCATTTTATATATGAGGGATATGCTTTTGGTTTTGACATTAAACAATTTTCAATGCGTATGCGTTGTAATGTGCATATTGTGGCTGGGCGTTTCCTTGTTTTGTCTTCGCAAATTTTTTCAGGCGATATTTTCTCCCGATGTCTTCTTGGACAGGTTTATCACGAAGCTTGGAAAGAAGAACATAAACGGAGAATTTGAGCGTTATGTGCTTCGCAAAAAAAGGCATTTTTTAAGCATGTTTTTGATAGGCGCGTTTTTCACGCTGCTGTTTGTGTTTTTGTTCTTTTTTTGATTTTTATAATTTGATGAGATTTCTTGCTTAAATAAATAGTTTTTGCTCGGTTTTTATATTGACATTTGCCGCCTTTTTATGTCATAAAGCATATAGAAAAATTCGACCTTTGGCATTATAAATTTCGCAAAATTGTTTTTGGGGGCGGCGTTATTGGGCAAAGCGTATTGCTTTTGATAATTTGTCGCGGCTGTTTTATGAAACTTTTAAATTTACCCCTATAAATAATTTTTTTACATAAATCAGCTTCTGTCAAAAACAATGGATTTGCGCATTGCGCATTGCGATTATATTTTGCCTATCGTCGGGTTTGAAATGTCCTTGCGCCTCCGGAATTGCGTTTTTTTTGCAAGATTTAATGGCGGCGTCGGGATGTTTTTTAGTATGAGTATAACTAATCAATAAAAGATTATGGCAAAAAAAGAAAATAAACCAAAAGCCAAAAAACAGGCATCATCAAAAAAACCGTCCGTTGCTAAAAAATCGGCGGTTAAAGCTTCAAAAAAATCCTCCAAGTCCGTAAAATACACTTATTTGTTCGGCAAAAAAACCGACGGCGACGCCAAAATGCGCAATCTGTTGGGCGGAAAAGGCGCAAATCTCGCGGAAATGGCGCGAATCGGCTTGCCCGTTCCCCCGGGCTTTACAATCACTACGGAAGTATGCGCGCATTTTTACGCAAACGGCAAAAAATATCCCTCCGCATTGGCGGCATCTGTCAAGGAAGGCGTTGCGTCTGTTGAGCGCCAGATGGGCAAGCTGTTTGGCGACGCTTCCGACCCTCTGCTTTTCTCGGTGCGTTCGGGCGCGAGGGAATCCATGCCCGGCATGATGGACACTATTTTGAATTTGGGCTTGAACGACAAAACCGTTGAAGGTCTTGCCGCGAAAACTTCAAATCCCCGCTTTGCATACGACTGCTACCGCCGCTTCATTCAAATGTACGGCGATGTCGTTATGGGCGTGCAGGCGCGCACTGAAGCAGAAACCGAACCTTTCCATGAAGTAATGGAAGGCTTGAAAAAGGAAGTCGGAGCTACTCTTGACACCGACTTGGACGTGGAAAACTTAAAGGAACTCGTTGTTCGCTACAAGGCGTTGATTAAGGAGCGCACGGGCAAACAGTTCCCGCAGGATGTTTATGACCAGCTTTGGGGCGCAATCGGCGCGGTTTTCGATTCGTGAATGAACGAGCGCGCGATTATTTACCGCCAGAAATACGGCATTCCCGCAGAATGGGGCACAGCCGTAAACGTTCAGACTATGGTATTCGGCAACAAGGGCGAAACCTCCGCGACGGGCGTAGCCTTTACGCGAGACCCCGCAAACGGCGAAAACGTCTTCTACGGTGAATATCTGATTAACGCCCAAGGCGAAGACGTCGTGGCGGGCGTGCGCACGCCCCATAAAATCGCGATGCTTTCCAAGGAAATGCCGAAGGCGTACAAGGAGCTTTTGGCGATACGCTCGAAGCTTGAAAGGCACTTCCGCGACATGCAGGACTTTGAATTCACAATCGAAGAGAACAAGCTTTACATGCTTCAGACCCGCAACGGCAAGCGCACGGGGCTTTCGGCTGTTCGCATTGCAGTTGAAATGAACAAGGAACGCCTGATGGACGAAAAGACTGCGGTAAACAAAATTCCGGCAGAATCGATTTCAAGCC
>JAGBWO010000056.1 GCA_017629765.1 Opitutales bacterium
ATCGCCGCAATCACAACAAAGACGATGCCGACAATTTTATACTGCTGCTTCAAGTAGGCAAACGCGCCCGCGCGGACGTGGGAGGCGATTTTCTGCATAATTTCAGTGCCGGCCTCCTCTTTTTTCATGCTCTTATAAAAATAGAAAGCGAAGCCGAGAGCCACTATCGAGGCGATTGGCACAAGCCAAAATATGGAGGGTATCGATGCAAACGAACAGGAAGAAGCCGCATCTGAGGCTGATTGTATTATTTCAGTTGAATTCATTTTTTGCTATTTTAAGTTTTGGTTGATTTTTTAAATAAGAAAAAAGTCCATAACAAAACGGACAGGAAAACATCCCATCCGCCTTGCATTCAGATTAAGCTCCGAAAGTTGTCAGCGCGCTGCGCCACCAAGTGTAATACTTGTCGTCAAGCTCCTCACGCGACGGCATGGGGTAATATATAAACTCGTCTCCCGCACCGACGTAAAAGCCGCGCTTTACGGTTCTGAAAAGAAGCTCTCCCACCATATTGCGAACAACAACCTTGTTGTTCTTGCCGCTTTTTAAGCTTATCTCGCGAATGCAGTCGCGCAAATGCGGAATGTTTTTATACGGCAAGTTTTGGGCGTCGCCGTTTTCGGGATCTTTTTCAAGTCCGCCCAAAGCGAGATCGCAAAACGCGATTTTCGCCATATTCACAAGCCTTTCGGGGCTCGTCAAGCGACTCGCGTACTCTTTCGGATTCAAGACGCTCGCAACGCGGGGGCGAGCGGGCGCCAAGTCCTGATAAAGGAACAGCTTGTCGGAATCCGGAACGAAGTCCGCCTTTTTAAGCTCCAAAGTTCTGCCGTCGGCGGTTGTGAGATACAAATTGCGGAAAGCGGAAATCGGCACATGCTCCAAAACGCGGTAAACGGACAAGTAAACAGACTTGTGCGGAGTGCCGTCGGCATGCGGAACGCAAAGCTCCTCGAATTTCTCCATCGGGAAATAGTCGCTTTTAAAATCGGGGCTGATTTCAAAGAATATTGCCTGATCGAACGAGCGGTGGTAGTCGCCCGTGGCGTAATACGCGCCAAACTGTTCGGGAGGCAGATTTGAAGCTATCAAGGCTTCGGGAGCAAGAGATAAATACAAGAACTTTTCCATAAAAATCAAATGTAAGATTTCTTTTTCGGCTTGCAAGAAAATTTTATTTTCAGAAAGCCATAAAAATTTAATAAAAAAATGTTGAAAGAAAAGCGGCTCTGCTCTTTTATATTACAAATATGCTGAGGATATTTTTTTTAACGCTTTTTTCAACGGCTTTATGCCTTTGCGCGCTTGCGCAAAACGCCGAACCCAAAGCAGTGGATATTACCAAGACTTGGGACAGCAAAACTCCCGTTTACAGAATTTCGATTTCAGGCTCCGACGAAACGGCGAACCTCGCAAGGCGCGCCCTTGCGACGCACGGGTCTTTCAGGCTGACAAACGCCGACGCCCAATTCAACATATCCATTTCAAAAGTCCAAAACAATTCAGTGGAGCTTAAAATAGACGGCTCAAAGCCTTTTTCGCAAATTGTGCGCGGCAAAAATACCGCAAACGCTGTCGCAAAAGCCTGCGATTTGGCCGTCATGAAAATTTTGGGGGAGCCTTCCTATTTTACGGGAACTCTCGCTTTCGTTTCCGACAGGACGGGGCATACTGAAATTTACACTTCCGACATTCTTTTCCAAAACATACGCTCCATAACAAACGACAGCTCCGACTCCCTGCTGCCCCACTGGTCTCCGGACGGCTCAAAAATACTCTATACGGGCTACTACCGAACCAAGCTTATGGATTTGTACGAAATAAATTTAAGCACTAAAACCCGCAAAACATTCGCAAACTTCAAAGGCACCAACACGGGGGGCGCATTCAGCCCCGACGGCTCGAAAGTCGCAATGATTTTGACGGCGACGGGCAATGCCGAAGTCTGGACCTCATCGTCGCATTCAAACGCGAAAAACAATTTGAAAAGGTTGACAAAAACCTCCGCGGCGGAAGCGAGTGCAAGCTGGTCTCCCGACGGCAAAACGCTCATTTTTTCAAGCGACGGGCTTGGAGGCCCCCAGCTTTACACAATGCCCTCCGAAGGCGGCGCGATGAAGCGGATACCGACAAACATCAGCGGATACTGCTCCGAACCCGACTGGAACAAACGCCATCCCAACTTGATAGCGTTCACAACCGCGCAAAACGGGGCTTTCCAAATAGCGGTTTACGACTTTGAAACAAAGGAAAGCAGAGTGGTGACTTCGGGCGGTTCTTCAAGCCTGCCAAAGTGGACAAACGACGGAAGGCACATAATATTCACCAAAAACCACGGCAAAAGCCGCACCCTTTACATAGTCGATTCAATCACGCAAAAGCAAACCGCCCTGCATTCCAAAAATCTCGGCAACTGCGGGGAAGCCGACTTTATTTTGAAAAACTAAAAGCGCGACAGTATGGTTATTTACACCTTAGATTTGGAAGGAGTGTTCATTCCCGAAATATGGATTGCCGTAGCCGAAAAAACCGGCATTGAAGCATTGAAGCGCACCACGCGCGACGAGCCGGACTACGACAAGCTGATGCGCTACCGCCTCGATATCTTAAATTCCCACAACATAAAAATTGCCGACATCCAAAATGTAATCGGGCAGATGGAGCCTCTTGACGGGGCGAGGGAATTTTTAGACTGGCTTAAAGGGGCGGGAAGAGTCGTAATATTGTCAGATACTTTCGAGCAGTTCGCAAAGCCGCTGATGGAAAAGCTTGGCAGCCCGAATTTGTTCTGCCACTCGCTTGAAATCGAAGCCGACGGCAGAATTTCAGGCTATAAGCTGAGAATTTCCGACCAGAAGAGAAAGTCGGTTGAAGCTTTTAAAAGCCTCAACTTCAACGTTGTCGCTTCGGGAGACTCCTACAACGATTTGTCAATGCTAAGAGCTGCCGACAAAGCGGTTTTGTACCGCCCCACCGAAAAATTCGCAAAAGAAAACTCCGACCTGCCCGTAGCCGAAAACTACGCGCAGTTGAAGGAAAAATTTATGGAGCTTTCAAAAAACCTTTAACAATAGAAAACTATGGCATCAAAGAAAAACGCAACCGACAGATACGCCTCGCGCGGGGTTTCTTCTTCAAAAGAAGAAGTGCATGCGGCAGTTGACAAGCTCGACAGGGGGCTGTTCCCGAACGCATTTTGCAAAATCACAAAAGACTACCTGACCGGCTCAAAAAGCAAATGCAACGTAATCCATTCGGACGGCAGCGGCACAAAGTCAATCATAGCCTACCTGTATTTCAAAGAAACAAACGACGCTTCCGTGTTCCGCGGCATTTCCCAAGACTCAATTGTGATGAACATTGACGACCTGCTTTGCATCGGCGCGCTCGAAGGCGTGGTTATTTCAAACACTGTAAACAGAAACGCGGTAAATTTTCCCGCCAAAGCCCTCGCCGAACTCATTAACGGCGCGGAAGATTTTACAAAAAAGCTATGCTCTCTCGGTGTTAAAACATATTCGGGCGGCGGCGAAACTGCGGACGTCGGCGACCTCACGGGCAGCGTTGTAGTAGATTCCTGCGCAGTGGCCGTTCTTGACCGCAAAAAGGTTTTGATGCCCGACGGAATCGACGCAGGGCTTTCGATTGTGGGCCTTGCCTCCTACGGCAAGGCGAAGTACGAAGATTTTGAAAACAGCGGCATCGGCTCAAACGGGCTTACGAGCGCACGCCACGATATGCTCTCGCCCTACTACCGCAAAAAGTATCCCGAAACATACGACGCCAATACGCCGAAAAAACTTGTTTACTGCGGCCCGTACAAGCTTGAAGACAAGCTTCCGGAATCAAATATGACAGTGGGCGAAGCCTTGCTTTCGCCGACGCGCACCTATGCTCCCGTCATCGCAAAAATAGTGAAAAAGCACCCGAAACTCATCAAGGGAATAATTCACTGCTCAGGCGGCGGGCAGACAAAATGTATGCGCTTCGGCAAAAGCGTCCATTTTATAAAAGACAACCTCTTCACTCCTCCGCCTATTTTCAGGGCAATCCAGCATGCGAGCAAAACCTCGACCGCTGAAATGTACAAAGTTTACAATATGGGCCACAGAATGGAAATATACTGCAAGCCTTCCGACGCCCAAAAAGTAGTCGATATCGCCAAGTCCTTCGGAATAGACGCACAAATTGTGGGACGCACCGAGCCAAGCGGACGCAAAGACGGCAAAAACCATCTGACCCTTTCGGCGTGCGGCGAAAAAATAAAATACGTTCAATCTTAATAAAAACCTAAAAATCCGTTATTAAATTTATGAAAACATCAAACTATATGAAAATCGCGGGAGCGGCTCTTTTGGCATTTCTCGCCTCACCACTAACAAACGCAATGACAAACGAAGAAAAAGAATACCTCAAACTCTATGGAATGATTGCCTGCGAACGCGTCGGCGCAAACCAGCTCCAGCTTACGCCCGAACAGACGAAAGTCTTTATCGAAGGCATTGAAGCGCGCATAAAAGGCGAACCAATTCCCGAAAGCGCGCAGGAAACCGCGCCGAAGATGAACGAGTTTTTACAGGCTCAGGCGGAAAAGGCAATGCAGGCGGAGCTTGAAAAGAACAAGGCTAAATACGAAGAATTTTGGAAGAAAATCGACGCCGAAAAAGACATCGTCAAAACCGAAAGCGGCTTGCGCTATAAAATCTTGAAAGCCGGCGAAGGGGAATTGCCGACGGCAGAATCGACTGTAAAGGTCAACTATGTCGGAACTCTTCCCGACGGCAGGGAATTCGACGCCTCGGCAAAGCACGGCGGCCCCGCAGAGTTTCCGCTTGCAAACGTTGTTCCGGGATTCCGCGAAGGCTTGCAGAAAGTCGGCAAGGGCGGCAAAATTATGCTCTACATTCCCGCAGAACTCGGCTACGGCAACCGCTCAATGGGCATAATCCCGGCAGGCTCCCCGCTTGTGTTTGAAGTTGAAACAATCGAAGTCAAGTAAGGATTTTATAAAATAAAACATAAAGCGGAGCTTTAAATAAAGCTCCGCTTTTTTTTGCGCATAAAAGAAAACTTTAAATTTTCTTTCCCCTGCAAAACTTTAAAACGACCATTGAGCTGCCGTCGTCGGATTTTTTGCAAAAATAAAGTATTCCGTTTTCAAGCACCATATAATTTGTGCTGTTTAGAGCGGAAAGAAACTTATCTTCATAAGCGGCGTATTTCCCCATCCTTCTGGTTGAAAGCATTTTAGTAAACTCGACGTCGTTTAGCCCCTTAAACGCCAATCCGCCGTTAAAAATATTGCAGCCCGACATTCCGCGAACGTCCAATCCGTCCTCTCCCTTTGAAAAAGATATGTAAACGGGGCCGAAATCGGTTTCGTTGTTGGGAGGCTCTGAAACTCCGTCCAAATTGGCAACATACATTGGCCGCCATTGAAATCCCGTAATTTCGTCCGCCATCATGTATTCGCCTATCGTGGAACAAGCGCAAAGCAAAACCAAAGACATCGCCACAAAAAGTTTTGAAATAATCTTCATAAAACACCTTTCGTTAAATTTTTTATTTTAAAAGTTTTTCGTTTTCAAATTTATCAAAAACAATCCCCTTATCAATCTTATATCCGTTCAAAAATTGATTAACCGGAAGCATTTTAGCGCATGGAGCCTGAATTTTTTGAACATTCAAAAAGCCCTCCGCGCAAGAAATTGAAATGCAGTCTTTCGATACATCGGCAACCGCTCCGAATTTGGCGTTTTTGCCGCCGTCTTTGGCAAAAGCTTCGCCGATTTTCAGAATATCCCCGTTTATAGAAACTATACCGCAGCCGAAAGCGCGTATGCGCAAGTCAAGCTCATGCGCGCTCTTTGAAAAATCCAAATACAAATCGTGCTTTGAAATTTTGCGCGAATATGTTGCGTCCACGTCTTTTTGAGGGGTAAAAACAAGGGCTCCGGCGGCGATTTTATCAAAATTGCGCTCTAAAAGCCGCGCCGCGTCAATCCCGATTTTTTCGCGCAGCGATTTTCCCGTTTCGCGCGGGGAAATTTCAGTTTCAATTATATCCGCCACATCCCCCGCGTCCATTTTTTTAACAATGCGCATAAGGCTTACACCCGTAGAGGCCTTGCCGAGCGCAAGAGCGGTTTCTATTGGGGAGGCTCCGCGCAGTTCGGGCAATATCGAGCCATGCAAATTAAGGCATCCCAAAGGCGCAAAACTCAAAAATTCCTCCTTTAAAATCCTGCCGTAAGCCATAACGACAACGCATTCAACCCCGATATTTTTAAGGGTTTCGATTACATCGCCTCCCGGAGATTTTTCCGGGCGCAAAAGCAAAACGCCGCGCGAAACAGCCCACGCGCTGACATCGTTTGGCGACACCCTGCCGCCCCTGCCCTTAGGCTTGTCTGGATTTGAAACAATTGCGGCAAGCTCGGTTTTCGGGTTTTTCCAAACCGCCTCAATCGCGGGAATTGCAACCGCATCGCTTGCCATAAACGCGATTTTCATAGACGCTCCTATTTCTTTTTTCTGAGTGCCTTGATTTTTTGGCGCATCGCCTCTTTCTTTGCAATGAGCTTTTTCAGGGAGTGCTTTTTCCGCGGGTCGGTCTTCTTCTTGTCGGACGGCTTTTTTGGGCGCTTTGGTTTTTCGGTTTTAACCTTGCCGATTTTAATGTTCTTCTGCGCCAAACGCTCGTCGGCGGCAATCTTCGCCTTGCCCACAAGGTCAAGTTTTAGCGAAAGCCCGCCAAGCTTGAAGTTTTCCCGAATGCTGTTTTCCAAAAACCTTTTGTACGCGTCGCTTAATATATCGGCGTTGTTGCAGTACAGGCGCAAAGTCAAAGGACGGCTTGAAGTTTGAAGTGCGTAATAAACCTTAAACCTGCGCCCGTTCACATACTTTGGAGGATTGTCCGAAATCAAAGTTTTCAAAAGCGCGTTTACCTTTGACGTCGGAAGCGGCTTTACCATTTTTCTGTAAAGCTTTGCCGCCCCTATCAAAAGCCCTTCCATTCCCTTGTCCTCCTTTGCGGAAACGAAATGAATGGGCGAGTCGTTCAAAAAGAACAGGCGCTCGCGCACCGCCTCCTCAAACTTTTCGCGGAATTTTGAAATGCTGTCATAGCCCCTTACGCCGTCCTTTTTAAAAGCGTTCACGGCGTAATCCCACTTGTTTACGACAAGCATAACCGCAGCTCCGTTTTCCAGAATTTCCCCCGCAAGCTTCTGGTCGGACTCGGAAACGCCCTCCATTGCGTCGATTACAAGCATCACAACGTCGCACTTGGCAATCGCCTCTTTCGTGCGCATCGTCGAAAAGAAGTCAAGCGAAGTATTTACCTTGCGGCGGGCGCGAACGCCCGCAGTATCGAAAAATTCAAACTTTAAAACGTCTCCCCTGTCGTTTTCAAAATCGATGTCGCATTTTACGCAGTCTCTCGTAGTTCCCGCAACGTCGCTTACAATGAGGCGCTTAGAGCCGAGCAGGCGGTTGCCGATGGAGCTTTTGCCGACATTCGGACGCCCCGCAACGCAAATTTTCACTCGGGCATCGGCTTCTTCCGCCGGCTCTTCGTCTTTAAGTTCGCCCAAATAAAATTCTATTGCCTGCCAAAGCTCGTCCATGCCCCTGCCGTGTTCGGCGGAAATCGGGCAGACGCTTGCAAAGCCAAGCTTGCAGAAATCGGAAATGCGCGCATCGTGTTCGGGAATGTCGGATTTGTTTACGGCAAGAACCGCATTCGTTCCGCTTTTTCTGATTTTTTCGGCAATCTGTTCGTCAAGAGGCATAAGCCCCGACTGGGAATCAACCACCAATATTATCAAGTCTGCGGCTGAAATCGCAAAATCAGCCTGCTCATTCGTGGCATCGGCAATGACTTTTTGCGTCATTTCGGCGGTTGCGCCGATGCCGCCCGTATCCATGAGCAAAACGCCGCAAGGCAGTTTTTCGGCAACAATGTCGCGCGTGACGCCGGGCATATCGTGGACGATGCTTACCCTGCGCCCCAACATTCTGTTAAAGAGACGGCTCTTGCCCACATTGGGGCGTCCGACCAACGCTATGCTTTTGCAGTTCGACATCAAATTATCCTTCAAGTTTCGGCAGGATTTTTGCGATTCTATCCGTTGCCTTTATGATATTTTCGTAGCTCGTGGCGAAACTCGCCCTCAAATACCCTTCGCCCGAAGAGCCAAACGCGCTTCCGGGAACCATTGCGACTTTCGCCTCGTTTAAAATCAGCTTTGCGGTCTCCATAGAGCTTTTTCCGAAACGCTCGATATTCGGGAAGGCGTAAAAAGTTCCGCGCGGCATAAAGCAGTCCATTCCGAATTCGTTGAACCTGCCCACAATGAAATCCCTGCGCTGGCGGTACTTTTCGCGCATAAATTCCATATCCTTTCTGCCGTTTTTAAGAGCCTCGACAGCCGCCTCTTGGGATACGATTGAAGCGCACATAATCGCGTACTGGTGCGCCTTCATCATTGCGTCGATTATTTCTTTGGGCCCGCAGGCGTATCCCATCCTGAACCCTGTCATCGCAAACGCCTTTGAAAATCCGTGTATAAAAATCGTGCGGTCTTTCATTCCTTCAAGAGACGCTATCGAGACATGCTCCCCTTCGTAGGTAAGCTCCGCGTAAATCTCGTCGGAAATTATTAGAAAATCTTTTTCCTTCGCGAATTTTGCAAGCTCTTCGAGCTGTGCGCGAGTCGCGGTTCCGCCCGTCGGGTTTGTGGGAAAATTCATGATAAACGCCTTTACGCCGGGCTGCCAGGCGCGCTTGACGTCCTCAATATCAAGCTCGAAACGGTTTTTGCCGTAAGTATTTACGGGAACGGCAACGCCGTGGCAAAGCTCGACGCTGGGGCTGTAAGACACAAAACAGGGAGCGTGGTACATAATTTTGTCGCCCGGCTCGATTATGGCTCTTAGCGCGACATCCAAAGCTTCCGACGCCCCGACGCTCACAAGAATCTCGTTGTCGGGATTGTATGAAACGTTGAAATTCGCTTCAACATACTTTGCAATTTCCGCCCGCAAACTCTTCATCCCCAAATTGTCCGTGTAAGAAGTCTTGCCCTTTTCGAGAGCGAAAATCGCGGCTTCGCGGATATGCCATGGGGTTACAAAATCAGGCTCGCCTATGCCGAGCGACACGGCGTCCTTCATGGTTGAAGCGATTGCAAAAAAGTCGCGAATTCCCGACTTGGGAATTTGCCTTACATGTTTTGCAATAAATTCAGATACAGTTCTGCCCATTTTTATGTTCCTGTTCTATTTCGATAAAAAAATCCGGCTGCGCCCCCGAACGAAAGCGCATCGGGAAATTCCGCCTTGAATTTCTACGGCGAAACCAGCGGCCTGTCCTCGTTCGAATTTTCGGTTGTGAGCATAAAACCCTGCTGCTTGTAGGTGCGCAGGAAGAAGTGCGTCGCAGTCGACGTCACCCCGTGAATGCTTGCAAGGCGTTCATAGACAAAGCTTGCGACTTCGCGCA
>JAGBWO010000057.1 GCA_017629765.1 Opitutales bacterium
CCGCCGGCGCGCTTACGAGGCTTATCGATATGGACATCGAGCCGTTTTTGATTGCCTCTTCCGTTGAAATGATTTTGGCGCAGAGGCTTGTCCGCAGGCTTTGCTCCTGCAAGGTTTTGGCAAATTATGACGAGAAGTATTTGCTAAGCTGTATGAATTCCCTGAAAATAGACGAGTCCGAAATCGCGAATGCCGGCGGAATTTGCAAGGCGAACGGATGTCCGCGGTGCAGGGGCTTGGGCTATCACGGCAGAGTGGGAATTTTTGAAATTCTGCTCGCAACCGATGAAATCCACGAAGCGATACTTGCGCGCAAAACGGCGAGCGAAATACGGCAAATCGCGCTTGCGCACGGAATGAGAACCTTGCAGCGGTGCGGTTGGGAGCTTTTAAAGGCGGGGCGCACGGGGCTTGAAGAAATAATGCACTACGCTTCCATAACCGATGAAAATGCCAAATAGCGATGCCCGACTTTGATTTCAAAATATCCTTTAACGGGAAAATCGAAAACGGAACGATAAACGCCTCCGACCGGAAGGCCGCGCTTGCAAAACTTTTGGCGGACGGGAAAACCGTTCTGGCTTTGAAGCTCTCGGGAGAGGCGTTGCCTACCTCCAAAACAGCCGACGCTCCCAAAGCTGTAAAGGGCGGGGAAAAGCTTGCGCTTGCGTTCTTTAAGAAAATGCTTCAGCTCTGCAAGGGGGGAATGCCGATTGCCGACGCATTGAGGAGTTTGGCGCAGAGGTCGCTGAATAAAAATATGCAGGCTCTTTCGCGGGATTTATATAAGAACATAAGCGAGGGTTCCACTCTTTCTTCGGCTATGTCGGCATATCCGGATTTATTCGAGCCTTGCATAGTGCATCTTGCGGACGCTGGCGAAGCTACTGCAAACATCGTTCCCATTTTCGAGAACATAATAGACTATTTGGAAGGCAAAAGGGCGCTTAAAGCGAGCGTGAAATCGGCGTTGATTTATCCGGTAATCCTTTGTACTTTGGCTTCGGGCGTAGTCTTGCTGTTTTTGTTTTATTTGATGCCGATGATTGAAAATATGATGGCGAATTTGGGAGGCGAATTGAATTTGCCTGTAAAAATACTGATGGCTTTCGGCGATTTTCTTATGTACGGGCTGCCGGCATTTGTGGCTCTTGCTTTTATTGCGTCCATTGCAGTCGGAAGGTGGCGCAAAACCGAAAGTGGCCGTTTGGAAACCGACAAGTTGTTGTTTAAAACCCCTCTTATCGGCAAAATTCTCTATAATTCCGATTTGAGCCGCTTTACAAATTTGATTGCGACGCTGTACGCTTCGGGTGTCAACACAACCGAAACTTTGAAAATGGCCGAGCGCACGATAAACAATTCCTATTTGAGAATGCGCTTTCAGCAGTGCCGAATGGCTATAAATGACGGCGCGCCCGTTGCCCAGTCTTTCAAAAAATACGAAATATTCGACGATGACGACATCGACATAATTTCAGTGGGCGAACGCACCGGCAGCCTTGTCGAATGCTTTTCGGAAATACGAAAGATGCATATGGAGGCGTTGGATGTGTCCATAAAAGTGGCGACTTCCATTTTGACAGCGGTTGCGCTGATAACGGCGGTTTCCATTATTTTTCTTGTGGCGCTCGGCATTGTATCTTCCGTTTTCGGACTGTCCCAGACTCTTTCCTAACGGCGCAAAAAAACTCCGCAATTTTTTTGGGGCGGAGTTTTTTGGTAAATATTTAAATTTACTGTTTTTGAGGTTCGCAGAGCTTTTTGAATGCCAGCCAGTCTGTGAGGGATTTATGCCAGTTGTCTATCGGCAGTCCGTTTTGCAGCAAACCGTAGGCATGGCCGCCTTTTGAATACAGGTGCAAGTCGGCGTCCACTCCCGCTTCTTTGAGGGCGAGGTAGTAGGCAATGGAGCTGTTTACAAGCCCCGTGTCGTTTTGCGCTTGGACGATGAATGCCGTGGGCGTTTGCGCGTCCACTTTAAACTCTTTTGCCAGCCCGTAGTCTTTGCGGTTGTCTATCCATGCGGGATAGATTAAAATTGTAAAGTTCGGCTTAGCTGAAATTTCGTCGATTTTATCGAGGGGGTCGTAGGAGTTCTGGCTGTAAGAGGTCGAGGCTCTCGCGGAGAGGTGTCCGCCTGCCGAGAATCCCATTACTCCTATTTTATCGGGGTCGATGTTGAATTTTTTTGCGTTCGCCCTCACAAGGCGTATTGCCCTTTGAATGTCGTTGAAGGCGGCGTCTCTGTCCTTTTTGTCGCTTACCCTGTATTTTAAAATGAATGCGGAAACTCCGATTGAGTTTAGGTAATTGGCGATGTCTTCGCCTTCCTTGCCGTAAACCAGCCCGCTATATGCTCCTCCGGGGCAGACTATGACCGCTGTTGTGGGTTTATCGCTTTTTAGTGCGTAGATTTGTATAGCGGGAACGGACACGTTTTTATAGTCATAGCTTTGGTATTTTCTGCCCGGTATTATTTTGCCTTTCATATATTCGGGGGCGTCGGTTTTGCCTCCCGGCATTTTCACTCCGTCCCAAAGGTTCATAAACGGGGCGTTTGCAAGCGCGAAGCCTGCCGTTAAGATTGCGCTAAAAAGCAATATGGTCTTTTTCATTTTTAAGATGGGGTAAATGTTTTTTTAGAATTCGGGGAGGGAGGATGCTGATATCCTTTCGACTTTTGCTCCGAGAGAAGCGAGTTTTTTGTCAATGTTTTCGTAGCCTCTGTCGAGGTGGTAAATTCTTTGTATAAATGTTTCGCCCTTTGCGCAGAGGGCTGCTATTAAAAGAGCCGCGCTCGCCCTGAGGTCCGATGCCATTATCGGCGCGCCCGAAAGCGGAGTCTTGCCCCTTATTATCGCGCTTGGGCCTTCCCTTACGATATCGGCTCCCATTCTGCCGAGTTCCGAAACATGCATAAAGCGTTCAGGGTAGATGCGCTCCGTTATTATTGAAATTCCGCCCACCTGCGTCATAAGAGTTGTAAGCTGCGCCTGCAAGTCGGTTGGGAACCCGGGATGGGGCATTGTTACGGCTTCCACGGGTTTTAATTTCAAGCCTTCGCCGTCAACAAAAATTTCCGACTTGGATTTAATTTGGAGATTCGCTCCCGCCGATTCCAAAATATCGATGAGCGCTCCCAAATCCTTTTTTACCGCGCCTTTTATCAAAACTTTACCGCGCGTCGCGAGGGTTGCGATAATCCATGTTCCCGCTTCGATTCTGTCGGGCAGCACGGTATGTTCCGCGCCTCCGAGTTTAGGCACTCCCGTAATTTCGAGAGTAGGGGAGCCTATGCCTTCTATAATCGCGCCCATTTTTGCGAGCATTTTGCATAAATCGGCGATTTCAGGCTCGCAGGCGGCGTTTTCTATTACGGTGGTTCCGCTCGCCAGTACGCTTGCCATAAGTATGTTGGCGGTTCCCGTAACGGTGCTTCCGAATCTTCCGCCCAAAAAGATGTTTGCGCCTTTCATTCTTCGGGCGTCGACTTTCAAATAGCCGCCTTCCGTTTCAATGCCGCAGTTTAGAGCCTTTAAGCCTTTTATGTGCAGGTCTATCGGTCTAGCTCCGATTACGCATCCGCCCGGCATGGAAACTTCGGCGCGTTTCATTCTTGCCGAAAGGGGGCCGAGCAGACATATCGAAGCCCGCATCTTTCGTACCAAGTCATACGGGGCCTTGCTTGATATGTTTTTTGCTTCAATTTCCCAGACGTTCGGTTCGGGATTCGAAACTTTTGCGCCCAATGAGGCGACGATTTCCGCCATGAAGCGGACGTCGCTCAAATCGGGTACATTTTTTATGACGCATTTTTGGTCGGTTAAAAGGGCGGCGGCAAACATCGGCAGGCAGGCGTTTTTCGCGCCCGACACGCAGACTTCGCCTTGAAGGCGGACGCCCCCTTTTATCCGCATTGCGTCCATGTCAAAAAACGCCTACTGTTTGTCCTGATTGGCGTTGCGGGTTTTAAAACCTTTGTCGCCGCGTCGGTTGTTCGGGCGGAAATTTCTGCGGTTTTTAAAATCGCCGCCTTTTTTGAAATCGCCCTTGGAATTTGAAAATTTGCGGTTTTTGCTCTTCCAATCTCCCTTGCGGTTCTTTTTGAATTTTGCGCCGTTTTTCTTATCCTTCTTGAATAGAGACGAGAAAAGGCGTTTAATTCTATTGAAAAGCCCGATTTTCGGTTCTTCCACTGAATTATACGACACAAAGTCGGCCTTTGTTTCCGGCTTTTTGAATTCGGGGCGGGAGTTCCCGAGCGAGACTTCAACCGCTCTCGGCTTAAATTCCGACTTTTCAAAAGACGGACCTTCGTGCTTTTCTTCCGCAGCTTCGGAATTTTCCGATGCGCTTTCGGCGCGGAATTTGCGGTTGCGTTCCTGTCTCGGGCGGCGGACTTCGGTGTCGTTTTCGCCGTCTTCTCCTGCATAGCCTTCAATGTGTTTGCCGCTCAGCTTTTCCTTGAAAGAGGAAATATCGGCAATTTCGCCGCAAGACGAATTTTCAGCCGCCTGCTCTTTTTTTGCGTTTTGGCTCTTGTTGCGATGGTTTTTGCGCGGTTTATAGGCTTTGGGTTCTTCTGTTGACGGATTTTCTGCGGTTTGTACGCATTCGCATTCGTTTTCGCATTTGGGAGCTTCGGCTGCCGTTTCGCATTCAGGCGCAATTTGCGCTTCTTTTATTTCTGTGTTTTCTTCCATATTATATATGTTTTTTATATTTGCAGGGCTTTATTTTTTTTGGAGGAATTGCATATAAACCTCCGCATTTTACATTCGAATTTTCGCCCGTAAAAATAAAAATCCGAATGCAGTCCGCTAACGAATTGCATTTTTGCAATGAAATTATTTGTGCGCTTTTTTCCGGCAAGCGCGAAAACGGACTTAAAAACTTGTAAAAGTTTGCATATTCGTTCGGCTTTTTCAATCTTTTTTTCACCCTTATGTTTTTTGCTCCGGAAATTGCAAAATCATTTGACTTATTTTTTTCTTTTCACAAACTAAATGACATAGGGGGCATATTTAAACATTCATATTTCGGTTTTTCGGGTCGAAAAATCGCGGTATTGTTTTTATGCCTTTTGGCTTTTGCCGCATATTTTAAATTTAATTAATCCTACATAAAAGAATAAAAATGAAACAAGAAAAACTATTCGAGGAATTCCGCATACCGACTTACGAGGAGTGGAAGAGAGAGGCGGAGGCGCTTTTAAAAGGCGCGCCTTTCGATAAAAAAATGACGACAAAAACCCCGGAGGGCATTGTCTTGCAGCCGATTTACAACAAGGAGGACGTGAAATGCGAGCCTTCTCTTCCCGGCGACG
>JAGBWO010000001.1 GCA_017629765.1 Opitutales bacterium
CCCAAGCCCCCCTTGCCGCCGCGCAAAATCAGGATGCGCTCTCCGTGCTTTAAAACTTCCGCGGCAAGCATGGATGTTTCGGCGTTTATTATTATCGTGCCAAGCGGAAAATGCACGTCTATGTCGCCGCCGTCCGCGCCTGTCTTGTTGCGCCCCATGCCTTTTCCGCCGTTTTTTGCCAGAATTTGGGGAGTGAAGCGGTAGGCTTCAAGATCCGTCATATTCTCGTCGCCCAAAGCGTAAATGCTGCCGCCGTTTCCGCCGTCGCCGCCGTCGGGACCGCCGAAGGGGATAAACTTTTCGCGCCTGAAACTCGCCGAACCGTCGCCGCCGCTGCCCGCCCTCATATAAATTTCTGCCTCGTCTATAAACATACAAGACAGAGTGGATTTGCTTAAAAAGTTTTCAAGCAAATTATTTTCTATTTGCCGAATTGAGACCAATCGCCCGAATAATAGGCTTTTTTCAGCTTTTCAGCCTTTTCGGCTTCGCCTTTTAATAAAAGCATATTTTTTAAATCACGATAAATATAAAATTGAAGCCACCAACCGTTTGAATATTTTTCGCGGATTGAATTTGCCGATGCAAGCTTCGAGTACCACGAAATGTCAAGCCCGCTGTTTTGCGCGATTAAAAGAAGCTCACGGGCGTTTTTCCACATGCGGTTTGCCATTTCTTCGCCAAGCTTCAAATAGTCGGCGTAGGAAAATTTTGAAATGTCGATTTTTTCGCAAACGTCAGAAACGCCAAGCTCCGCAAAATTCACAGTCTCCTCGAAAACCTTGTCGCCATCTAAGTCGTATTTTATAGTGTCGAAAAATCCGTTTTTGTCGAAATCTTCATAGAGGATTGTGGCGAACTTTTTGGGATCTTTGTTTTGAAATGTTCTGTTGAACCCCTGAAAATACTCGGCATCTTGGTCTATGCGCCAAGCCCCCCACTCCGCACCGTTTAAATGCAGTTTCCCGTCGAATTTTGCTATGTACAAAAATCCGCCGCCATTGCCGTCCAAATCCCACTCTCCCCTGTCGCCTGCGGGATCTGACTGCACGTTGTCATCAAGCCCGCCTTTATTTGTTCCGACTTTAAAGATGTCCAAGGGCTTGTAAAACTCCACGCGCTCCCACCTTGAACAGTCATCGTCCTCGTCATATACAAACCAGAATTTCGACCACTTGGCGTCTTTTGAGTACATCAGCTCCTTGACCTGCTTGTGGTCGGGATAGATAAGCTCGCGCAAATTTCTTATTCTCGAATCAGGAAAAAATTTGTCGGCTTCTTTCATGCCCCGCATTGCCTTTAAATTTTTTATTTTTTTTACGCAGTCCGTATATTTAAAGCCGTCGCCGATATAGCATATTGAAAAGTCGAAATCAAATTCGTTGCCCGAAACATTGTCATTGTCTAAATCCACCGAAAGCGAAAGCCAGTCGCAATTATCGCCAAGTTGCGAATATTCTTTCGTATTGGGTTTCGCGCCTTCAAGCCCTGTTTTTTTGAATGGAATCATGACCCTTATTGCCATTTCGCTTAAATTGTCCGAATCTTCATCGTAAAACAAAAACGGATTTTCCCAATTTAGACGCAAATCGCGCATTTTGTCGGTTGAGGTATGATTTTTCAAAAACGCCTTTTGCCCGCCGTAGCCCAAATAAAAGTTTGAAAGTCCCGATTTTTTCCACGCGTTTATTTTAAAATTTTGCCAGTCGATGCAGTTGAAAACGCCATCATGCTGAGTGTCGATAACCCACATGTAATGCCCGTTGGGCCAAACAAGTTCGGTAGGTTTAAGCGGATATTCCGCGACAAGTTGAAGGTCGGCTTTCATATCGCCGTCTTCATCGAGCCACTTTACGATAAAGTCGTAAATTCCGTCATTGTTTCTATCGACAAGGAGGCAGGAATTTACCGCAGGCAAGTCAAAATCTCCTTTCTTTATGCCGCAATTTCCGTCGTCAAGCCAAAGCATCGGAACGCCTTTTGAAGACACGGTTTTTATGGCGTCAAAAACGCCGTCACCATCTAAATCCAAATATTCAACATCTTCCAATGAGCTTGGAAGCGGCGGACGCACTGTGTTTATCTGCAAATCGACATTCCAATAATCTTCTTTTGCAAACACAAACGCCGTTAAAAACAATAAAATCGAAGTCGCGAAAAAGGCTTTCATCGGAAGAAAAAATTAAGGAGCCCGCTCCATTCTTCAAGAAAAAAAATCCCCTTAAAATTTTCTCGAAAAAATTTTCCTTTCCAGTAGAGTATGGATTAAATTTTTACAATGGATATTGGCGGCGAAGAAATTTTCATAATAAGCGGGCCCACCGCTTCGGGAAAAACGGCGAAAGCAATAGAGCTTGCAAAGGCTGTCGACGCCGAAATCATTTCCTGCGACAGCGTGCAAGTGTACGAATTTATGGACATAGGCTCCGCAAAGCCCCCCATTGAAGAGCGCGCCGGAATTCCGCACCACTTAATAGACGTCTGCCATCCGTCGCGCCAATTCAGCGTCGGAGAGTATGTGGAGCTTTCAAAAAACGCCCTGAAAAAAATTCTGAAAAATAAAAAGAGGGTAATAGTTGCGGGCGGAAGCGGATTTTATTTGAAGGCTTGGTTTGCGCCTGTCACGGACGAGATAGAAATTCCAAAATCCGTAAAGGACGAATGCCAAAGGCTGTTTGATTCAGGGGCAAACGAAGCCCTAAAAGAAAAGCTGCTTTCCCTCGACCCCCAGGCGGCCGACACCATCGACATTCAAAATCCGCGCAGAATACGCCCCGCGCTCGAAAGGGTTTTGGCGACGTCTCTTACGCTGAAAGAGCTGCGCAAAAAATTTGAAAGCCTGCCAAGCCCCATGGGCAGCTTCAAAATCAATTTTAAAAGCACCGATATGCCCGACGAAGAGCTTTTTAAAAGGGCTAAATCTCGCGCCGAAAAAATGATTGAAGACGGGCTTGTGGAAGAGGCAAAAAAACTGATGTCTTTGGGAATTGAAAAAAATCCGTCGGCGGCAATGGCTATAGGCTACCGCGAAACAATCGAAGCCATAAGGCAAAACGACTTTTCAAACCTCGCGGAAAAAATATTTTTATCGACAAAAAAACTGATTAAAAAGCAGCGCAAATTCTTAAAAACGCAGATAAGATTTTAAGACAGGCTTAGCCCCGCGCTTTCCAAAACCCCCGTGCGCAGGAAATTTGCGAAATCGTACTGGTTCGTCTCAATTTCACGAGTGGAAACTTCGCCGCCCGAATAAGAGTCAAGCGCGAAAACCAAAAGCCCGTCAACAACCTCCTTTGTTTTTTTGCCTTCTGAATTTCCCTGCTGGACTATTGAAGAGGGATTTGCCTGCAACACCCTCGCGCAAAATTTTATCTTCAACTTTGCCCTGCCCCATTCAAGAGAATATGCGGAAGCGTCGTCATAAAAAACATCGCCCGCGGCAAACGAAAAACAGGAGCCCTGCGTAGCCCCCTTCAAAGTGGGCGCAATATCCAAGCTTTCCATAAAAGCTCCGGAAAGTTTGAAAAACCAGCCTTGCGCGAAGCCGCCTTCAAAAAATTTTTCGGCTCCGCCTTCAATGCTTCTTCTGGAAGCCGCCCTCATAACCGCATAAAAAACGGGTGCCGGTATTTCCCAAACACCCGTTCGCCTTAAAATTAAAGACCGAGAATTTCTTGTGCGGCATTGCTTTCGTCAAGCAATTCCTTGTTTGACGCGTCAATCTTGGCGCGGGAGAATTCATTGACGTCCAAGCCTTCGACAACATACCAGCTCTTGCCGTCGTCGGTGCGCACAGGCAGGGATGTTATGATTCCCTTGGGCGTTCCGTATTCCCCGTTGGAGCAGACGCCGACGCTGAACCATTCGCCTTCCGGCGTTGGAGTTGAGAGAGCGTAAACAGTCGCGATTGCGGCGTTTGCAGCCGAAGCCGCCGAAGACGCCCCGCGAGCCGCGATAACAGCCGCGCCGCGCTTTTGCACAGTCGGTATGAAATCGTTTTCAAGCCAAGCCTTGTCGTTTACAACTTCCACTGCGGGCTTGCCGTTTATCGTCGCATTGTATGCGTCGGGATACTGGGTTGAGGAGTGGTTGCCCCAAATTACGACATTCTTGACGTCGCGGCTCAATGCGCCCGCCTTGTTTGCAAGCTGGTATGTGGCGCGGTTTTGGTCGAGCATTGTCATTGCAAACCAACGGTCCGCAGGAATTGACGGAGCCGACTGCTTCGCAATCCAGCAGTTTGTGTTGCACGGGTTGCCGACAACAAAAATGCGCACGTCTTTTGCGGCGTACTGCTCGATTGCCTTGCCTTGCCCCGTAAAGATGCCGCCGTTGATTTTCAAAAGGTCGGACCTTTCCATGCCCGCCTTGCGCGGCATAGAGCCAACGAGTATTGCCCAGTTGACATCCTTAAAGCCTTCCGCCAAGTCGCAAGTGCATACGATTTTTTCAAGAAGCGGGAAAGCGCAGTCGTCAAGCTCCATTTTTACGCCTTCAAGCTTGTCCATTGCGGGAGCTATGTCTATCAGGTTAAGTTCCACAGGCTGGTCCGCCCCGAACAAATCGCCTTTTGCGATGCGAAACACCATTGAATAACCAATATTTCCGGCGGCGCCGGTAACTGCTACTTTTATTGCTTTTTTCATAATAGTCCTTAAAAAAATTATATTCCAAAAGTTTATGAATTTGCCCAAACTTTGCAAAACAAAATTTAAAAAACTCCGTCCGACTTTAAAATCTCTTTTATTCATCGGGTTTCTTCCGATATTTTTTTCAGATTTTTTTAATTTTTCATTTGACTGAAATAAAAAATTATACCTTAATTGCTTATGTTTTAAGCGGATTTTACTCCAATTAACCTCAACAAAAAATATAAACATTATATGAATAAAGCAGATCTCATCGCAAAAGTACAAGAAATCCTCGGCGCAGACGCAACAAAAGCTTGCGCGGAAAGAGCTCTCAACGCAGTCATTGAAGCCATCCAGTTTGGCGTAAAGAAACAGAAGAAGGTACAGCTCATCGGTTTTGGAACTTTCTCTGTTGTTGACCGCAAGGCTCGCACTGGCATCAACCCCAAGACAAAGGAAAAGATTAAGATCAAGGCTTCCAAGGCTATCAAGTTCAAGGCAAGCTCTGCATTCAAGGCAAAGTAAGATTTGCGGGAACAAAACCCAATCTTGATTAAAAAAGGCGCCCGTTTCAGGCGTCTTTTTTTTGCGCGCGGGATAAAAACGCCTTTTACATTTTTATATTGCGCAAAAACGATGTTTTAACATTATTTAAAATCAATATGAAAAAAATTTTGACATATTGCCTGTTGGCGGGAACCGGGCTGTTTATCGGCGCCTGCGGATTACTGGAAGATTCCATTGCTGAAAAATCATCCTCAAACGCATGGGAATTCGGGCTTGATTTGGCGTTTCTTGAAAAGTACGCGGACTGCATCGTGCTTGGCGAAAACGAAAGCTTCGTCGCGGTGTCGCCCAAGCTGCAGGCGCGGGTTATGACATCCACACTGGGCGGGGACGGCGGATACAGCATGGGCTGGATAAACCGCAATCTCATTGCATCCGGCGCAAGGGAAAGCCACGGCAACCTCTATGGAGGCGAAGACAGGTTTTGGATAGGCCCCGAAGGCACCGACCACTCCGTATTCTTTGAAAAAGACGCGCTCTTTGTCCCCGACAACTGGAAAATCCCGCAAGACATTTCTGCAAAGGCGTGGAAGGTGAAAAGCAAAAACCGCTATCAGGCGTCTTTTGAAAAGGAAATATCGCTTAGAAACGCAAAAGGCGAAAAAATAGAAATTTTGGCAAGCCGCGAAATTACATACATCACAAAGGAAAACGCCAAAATCATTTTAGACGCGGAAATTCCCGAAACAGTGAAAATGGTGGCGTTCCAATCCGTAAATAAAATTACAAACAAAGGGTCCAAAACATGGAGCGAAAAAAGCGGCCTTGTAAACTTGGCGGTGGTTTCGACATTTCACGCAAATAAAAGCACCTACGCCTTCCTGCCCTTTAATCAAGGCTCCCCCAAAGACATGGGCTCGATAATAACCGACATGTACAACGAATCCCCCATCGGAGACAGGCTTTCGATAGCGGGCGATTTTGTGAGAATGCGCATGGACGGCTCAAAGCTCGGCGAAATTTTCATGAACCCCAAGCGCACGCGAAACATTTTGGGAGCATACGATTCCGACCAAAATCTGCTTACAATCATAACATTCGTTCCTCCATCATCCCCGTCAAAATACATCGCCCCCTACTGGCGCAGAACAAACGACATGCTTGACGGAGACGCCGTTTCAATATTCAACAACGGCCCCGCAAACCACGACACATTCTACGCCGACAAGTTTTTCAAAACCTCGACATTCTCCCCCGCCCTTGCGCTCGAACCGCAAAAATCGCAGCTCCACATACAGCGCACTTTCCACTTCAAGGGGTCGGAATACGAGCTTGAAAAGATAGCGCAAAAACTTTTGGGAGTTTCAATGAAACAGATGCGCCCTGAATAATTTAAAAAAACTGCCGAATAGAATATTTTAAACTATTTTTATGGAAACTATAAAACCGGATGCTTTTTTGGAGACACTGATGGCGACAAAATCGCCGACGGGAGCGGAATTCCAAGCCGCCGCCGCCGTCGACGCATTTGCAAAACCCTTCGCCGACGCCTATTCGCGCGACGTTTTGGGAAACCGCTTTGCTACTGTCGGCAATGCGGAAAAAACCATAATGTTCGCGGGGCATATCGATGAAATAGGGCTTATAATTTCGCATATCGACAAAGACGGATTTCTGTTCTTCCAACAACTCGGAGGCCACGATAACATAATGCTTTCGGGCAGGCGCGTCGCAATTTTGACAAAAAACGGCGTTGTGCGCGGCGTGACGGGCAAAAAGGCAATCCACCTAATGGACGCGAAAGAGCGCAAAGACGTTCCCGAAACCCACCAGATTTGGATAGACATCGGTGCGAAGTCGAAAGACGAAGCCGAAAGCCTCGTTGAAATCGGGGACAGCGCGGTATTTGAATGCGGACTTGAGCGCCTAAACGGCAGCCGCTACGCAGCGAGGGCATTCGACGACAAGGCGGGATGCTACTGCGCCTTTGAAGCCCTGCGCAGAATAAAGGAAAAAGGCGGAAACCCCGACTTTAAAATAACGGCGGTCGCCACAAGCCAGGAGGAAATCGGAACGCGCGGCGCATGGACCGCCTCTTACAGCGTAAACCCGCAAATAGGCATAGCCATAGACGTCGAGCATGCAACCGACTTCCCTACTTGCGACATCCGCAGGCACGGGCTGATAAAGCTCGGCGCCGGTGCCGTTATTTCAAGAGGCCCGAACATCAACCCCGTCGTTTTTGAACGCCTTGTCGAATGCGCAAAGAAAAACGGCATTCCATACCAAATAAATGCGGAGCCGCGCCCCACAGGCACCGACGCGCGCATACTGCAAATGACAAGGCGCGGCGTCGCAACGGGTCTTTTGGGCATTCCGCTAAGATATATGCATACTCCCGCCGAAACTGCGGATTTGCAAGACATCCAAAGCTGCATCGCCCTGCTTGAAGCTTTCGCGCTGTCCGCAAGAAAAGACGACGACTTCACTTTCTAAAACCATGAAAAACCGCCCTTTAAATAAAAAGACAATACTTCTGACGCGCCCGAACAACGAACCTCTCGCCTCGCAATTAAAAGAGCTTGGGGCAAAAGTTCTTGAATTGCCGCTAATTGACGTAAAATTTGAGGCGGACGCGGAAGTTGCGGACGACGTATTGAAAAATCTCGCCTGCTATGAATGGATTTTATTCACAAGCGCAAACGGCGTAAAGGGCTTCTTTAAGGAGTTTTTCAAGAAGTTTAAGGACATACGCTGCATCGGCCCTTGCAGAATTGCCTGCGTAGGCTCCGCAACCGCCGACGCATTGAAGGAGTTTTTCATCCAAACCGACGTAATTCCCGAAAAAGCCACAGGCGAAGCCATGGCGGAGGCGATTTTAAATTACGAAACAATCGAAAACCTGAATATTCTATATGTCACCGGGAATTTAAACGACAGCGCCGTATCCAAAATTTTGGAGGAAAAAGGAAGGGCTATCGTCGATACTTTTCCCGTTTACAAGACCTCGATAATCGAGCTTGACGGCAACCACGAAGCATTGAAAGACTTTGTTGAAAACGGAGCGGACGCAATTTATTTTGCGAGCGGCTCGGCTGTCGAAGGCTTTGTGAAAAACGCAAAAAAACTGGCTCTTAAAAAAGGCGCAAAAAGCCCGAAAGCCTATTCCATCGGAGAGAAATGCTCTGAAAAAATGAAAAATTCCGGCATTCCGGTGGCAAAAGAAGCAAAGCATCCCAACCTCGTCTTGGAAATGCTTTCCGAGGAGCTTGGCTGAAAAGCAGAAAATTTTGCCTGAAAATTTTTACAAAAACAAAAATCCGCGCAACAAAAGGCGGATTTTTTTATTTTTCAAATTCAATTTTCATCCTGCCGCGCGGATGGCGGGCGTTGTATTCGGCGATTAAGGCGGAGTCGGCGACTTTTGTGTAGATTTGCGTTGTGGACAAGTCGGAATGCCCAAGCATTTCCTTAATCGCCATCAAGTTTGCGCCCGCGCCAAGAAGATGCGTTGCGAACGAATGCCTAAGCATATGCGGCTTTATTTCATGCTCGATGCCCGCGCGTTGCGCGTATTTTTTTATGTTGTGCCAAAACGTCTTGCGCGAAAGCTTGTCGCCCTTGTTGGTTATGAAAAGATAAATCGGGTGTTTCTTTCTGAAAAAATCGCGCGAAAAATCCACATAGTCGTTTATTGCGCCGACCGCCCTGTCGCCAATAGGGACAAGGCGAACCTTGTCGCCCTCGCCGCAGACGCGTATTATGCGTGTTTGGAAGTCAAGGTCGGAAATTTTAACCCCGCAAAGCTCGCTTACGCGCAAACCGCTGCAATACATAAGTTCGAGCATAGCCCTGTCGCGCTTTTCGAGCATATTTTCAAGC
>JAGBWO010000058.1 GCA_017629765.1 Opitutales bacterium
CCGAAGGATGGGAATTCAAGCTTACCGGCGCGGTCGAGTACAGAAAGACGGATTCGCAGACAACCTCTTATACTTTCGGCTTTGAGGGCTTTAAAAAGTGGGGCGAATTGGACGAGTTCAAGTTTAACGCCTATTACGACTACGCCTACGAAAAGGGCACTCTCGACAATGGAATGGCTTACCGCAACAAGACTACCGACAAATACGGAATTGTAACAAATTACAAGCATTTCTTCGACCAGGCGTCAAATTGGTACTTCACGAACACCCTCGCTTATTCGGTCGATATGATTAAGGGCATTAAAGACCAGGTCGATGAAATCGTAGGCATTGGACGTTCTTTCAAATTCCTTGACGAAAAGCTGGTAATCAATATTTCGGTAGGTCCTTCAATCCGCTACATAAATGCCGACGGATATAAGGAACACTGGGTGCCGATGGCGACTTTTATGGAAGATTTGACGTATAAGTTCCATAAGTATTCGCGTTTCGAGCAGAGTTTCTTTGCGGGCATTTCTTTGACAAATGTGCACAAGTACAATTATATGTTCTCCGCGGGCATCGTATTTGAGATTACGGAAGTCGTAAACTTGGCTGCGAGATATTTTTACAGCTACGACGCCGTCAACTCGGGTTCTGCCCAAAAGAAGGAAGAACGCCTTACATTGGGCTTTGAAATACCCCTCAAATAACAGCTGCAAATGTTTTTTAGGCGCGGAAGGCTTTTGCTTTCCGCGTTTTTTTTGTTCAAAAATATCAAAAGCGTCAATTCCAGCAAATTTTTCAACGCCATCTTTGACGCGTTTTAAGAAATGCTTTAAAATGGCGGAATGAATATTGAATCCGCACAGTATGTGGGCGCGGGGCTTATGGTTTTAAGCTCGCTGTTGGGGGCGTATTATCTTGCGCTAAAAGTAAGGCAGTTCCATTTGCAGTCCCGCGACCCCAATTTGTCTTTTGTAACGCATTCGCACCTCGAAAAGCTGAGGGGCGAATTTATACGCATAATGTCGGAGGCGACGCACGATTTGCGCACGCTTCGCGCGGAAATTCGCGAAGACACCCGCCTTATGCAGCGTCAATACGGGGCGTCGCTTTCTGAAATGCGCGAGCTGATTTCAAAAAACGCGCAAAACATAAGCTCGTTGGCGGCGCAGGCGGCTTTGGCAAACCAGAGAATTTCGGAGCTTACCGTCAAAACCGACAAGCTTTCGATAAAATTTAAGGATTAGCATGGACGCCCAGAAAAAGAATTTGTCGCGGCGGGCGATATTGCTTCAGCTTCAAGCCGCCTATCCCGCCGCAATGTCGGACGAAATCCTAATGCAGGGTTTGAGGCTTTCAGGCGTTGAATTGGACGAAAGCCAGTTTTTGGCAAATGTAGAATATCTTGCGGGGCTTGGGCTTTTGGAGCGCGTTTCGTCGTTTATAAGCGCGGGGTTTAAACGCAGCAGGCTGACTTCGAAGGGCGTTTCGTTTTTGGAGGCGGAAGGATTTTAGCATGGAAGCCGAGAATAAAGCAGATGTTGTAAAACCCTCAAAACCCAAGACTGCGGCGGATTTTTCCGCGCATTTGAAGCGCATAAAAGCGGCAAAAAAACTTGCCGACAAGGCGTCTTGCGGAAAGTCGTCCATAGCCGAAGCAACCATCGAGGCAGCTTGGGAGCTTTTGTTCGATTTCTTTTGCAGGACGCCGTCTGAAAATTTCGAGCTTTCCGATTTGAACACGCTTTCGGGGGTGATTCACAAGCTCGTCTCTTCCGAAAACGGCGCAAAGGCGAAAAATTCGGCCCAGGCGGAAGCCAAGCCCGCGGGGGAAATCACCGAAGACGTTTTGCGCAAAATCGAAAAAAAATTAAAGCTTTTGTAGAAAATGCGGGACGATTTCTTTTTGCCGTACCAGAAAAAATGGATTTTGGACAACTCCAAAATCAAAATTATGGAAAAATCCAGACAAATAGGAATGAGCTGGACGGCCGCCTATTCGCTTGTCAGAGAGCATTCGAAAACCTCCTCAAAACTCGATTCATGGGTGAGTTCGCGCGACGAATTGCAGGCGCGGCTTTTTATTGGCGACTGCAAAAAGTTTGCGGAGATTTTAGATATAGCTGTGTTTGAGAGCGGGGCGTTTCATTCTTTCATTGCCGACGAAGCGGGAGCGAAAAGTCTGTCGTTTAAAAACGGCACGAGCATAAATTCGCTTTCGTCCAACCCCGACGCGCAGGCGGGCAAGCGCGGCACGAGGGTTTTGGACGAATTCGCCCTTCATCCGGACCCGCGCAGGCTTTATTCTATAGCCTATCCCGGCATCACATGGGGCGGGCGGCTCGAAATCATCTCGACGCACAGGGGGAAGGAAAATTTTTTCAACAGGCTTGTCGAAGAGGCAAGGTTTGGCGGAAATCCGAAAAATATTTCACTCCACAAAGTCACCTTGCAGGACGCGCTGGAGCAGGGTTTTCTAAAAAAATTAAAAGCGGCGTTAAGCCCCGAAAGCGAAATCGCGCAAATGGACGAGGCGGAGTATTTTGATTATGTTAAAAACTCGTGCGCCGACCATGAAAGCTTTATGCAGGAGTATATGTGCGAGCCTTTTGACGACAATTCGTCGTTTTTGAAGTACGATTTTCTCATGAAATGCTCCTACGGTTCGGGCGAAGACTGGCGCAAAATTTCAAACGGCGTTTTGTTTTTGGGGGTAGATGTGGGCAGGTGCAGAGACTTGACTGTATTTTGGCTCTTGGAAAAGCTTGGCGACACATTGTACACGCGGGACGTCAAGGCGATGCGCGATGTTTCGTTTGCCGAGCAGGAGTCTGTTTTGCATTCCTACATGCAAAACCCCAGACTGCGCAGGGCTTGCATAGATAAAACCGGCATCGGCAGGCA
>JAGBWO010000059.1 GCA_017629765.1 Opitutales bacterium
GCTACCAAGCTGCTCCACCCTGCGTCAATTAAAAGCCCTTATGAAAGACTTTTTATTTTTTATTGCAAGCTTTTTTTTAAGAAAATTTTTTCCTTTAAGGTTTTTCTTTATAAGTTTTTGATATTGTTGATTTAATTTTTTCCCGCTTTTTCAGGCCGATGCGTAAAAATTTTTTTATTGGAAGAAAAGGTGGTCGATTAGGATTTTCGTGCCTATTCCTATAAGGATTATTCCCCCGAGCAGCTCAGCTTTCCCTCCGATAAACGAGCTTATTTTCTTTCCCAAAACCGCTCCCGCAAGCGTAATTAAAAATGTTACGCACCCGATTACGACGGCGGGAAGCGCAATGCCGCATTTCAGGCAGCCGAGAGAAATTCCGACGGCGAGGGCGTCGATGCTTGTCGCGATTGAGAGCATAAAAAGAACGTATACGTTTGTCGGGTCGCCGTATGATTTTTTTTCAATTTCGCAAGCCTTGCATTTAAAGCCTTCCGCGAACATTTTTCCGCCGATATAGTAGAGCAGAATTGCCGCAATCCAGTGGTCTATTTTCTCTATATATGAGCTTGCGAAAATGCTTGTCTGCCATCCGATATATGGCATAAGGGCCTGAAATCCGCCGAAAAATCCGGCAATGACTATCATATTTTTCAGGCGAAGCGCGGAGTTTGACGCCGCCATGCAAATCGACACGGCGAATGCGTCCATTGAAAGCCCTATGCCTATTAGAATTATTTGCGATATCGGCATTATTTCAATATTGCACATCCGCTTTCTTTTTCAACGAAAATTTTATGGATTGCATTTTCCGCAAAACGTTTGACTTTTCGCGCTTGAAAATGCTTTAATTTGTAAATTATTAAATTCGCGTTTTTACTTTGAACAAGACATGAAATACTTCCAGCCCGTAGCAATGCTTATCATATCAAACATCATTATGACGTTTGCGTGGTACTGGCATTTGAAGATAAAGCAAATGCCGACTTTTCTCATCATTCTGATAAGCTGGGGAATTGCGTTTTTCGAGTATTGTTTGGTGATTCCCGCCAACCGGCTTGGCTATGAAAGTTTTAACGCGGCGGAGCTTAAAACGATTCAGGAAGCCATTACGTTTTGCGTATTTATGGCGTTTTCTGTCTTGTATTTGAAAGAGGAGCTTAGGTGGAACTATTTTGTCGGTTTCGCCTTCATAGTTCTCGGTGTGTTTTTTGTTTTTTTAAAAAAATAATTTATAAAATTTATGGATGCAAACCATGTCATTTTGGCGGCGAAAGCCGTAAACATAGCGGTTAAACAGGTTGAGGAGACTGCAAAGCTTTTGGAGGGCGGCGCGACCGTGCCTTTTATTGCCAGATACAGAAAAGAGGCGACAGGTTCTCTTGACGAAGTCCAAATCGCGGCAATCAGGGACGAGCTTGAACGCTTGTCGATGCTCGCCGCCCGCAAAAAGTCGATAAAAGACTCCTTGAAAGAGCGCAACTTGCTTTCTGCCGACCTTGAAAAATCCATCGACGAGGCGGAAACCATGGCGCGTTTGGAGGATATTTACCAGCCGTTCAAGCCCAAGCGCAGAACCCGCGCGATGATTGCGAAGGAGCGCGGTTTGGAGCCTTTGGCGCAGTTTATTTTGGAAAACCAGAATTCGTCTGTTTCCGAAAAGGCGGGCGAATTTGTAAATCCGGAAAAGGAAGTCGCCGACGTCGACGCCGCTGTTGCCGGAGCCTGCGACATCATTGCCGAAATCGTGTCCGACGACGCAGACGCGCGCTCTTTGATGCGCGATTATTTTGAAAAGAACGCGCAAATGACATCAAAAGTAATGTTCGGCAAGGAAGAGGAGGGCGCGAAGTACCGTGATTATTTCGACCTTGCAGAACCCGCAAGCTCCGCTCCGTCGCACAGAATTTTGGCTGTGAGAAGGGGCGAAACGGAGGGCTTTTTAATTATGAGGGTCTTGCCAGACGAGCTTGGAGCCGTTTCGATTTTAAAGAGGCGTTTTGTAAGCGGAAGCGGCGAGTGCGCAAAAATTGTGGAGCGGGCCGTTGAAGATTCCTACAAGCGCCTGCTTTCTCCGACCACCGAAACCTACATGCGCTTGGAGCTTAAAAAGAGGGCGGACGAGGATGCCGTAAAAATATTCGCAAACAATTTGCGCGAGCTTTTGATGGCGTCTCCGTTGGGGCAGAAGAATGTGCTTGCAATCGACCCGGGTTTTAGGACGGGCTGCAAGGTTGTTGTTTTGAACAGGCAAGGCGCGCTTTTGCATAACGGCGTGATTTATCCCGAACAGGGAGCATTGAAGCGCCAAGAGGCGGGAATGGAAGTTTTGAAGCTTTGCAGGCAGTTTGCGATAGAGGCTGTGGCAATCGGCAACGGAACCGCAAGCCGCGAAACTGAATCTTTCATAAATTCTCTCGGGCTTTCGAAGGCAATTCCCGTTGTGATGGTGAATGAAAGCGGGGCTTCCATTTATTCCGCAAGCGAAGTCGCGCGCGAAGAGTTTCCTAACCACGATATTACCGTTCGCGGCGCTGTCTCAATCGGCAGGCGTTTGATGGACCCCCTTGCCGAGCTTGTAAAAATCGACCCGCAGTCAATCGGTGTGGGGCAGTATCAGCACGACGTAAACCAGCCGCTTTTAAAGCGCACTCTTGATGACGTTGTGGTTAGCTGCGTAAACAGCGTGGGGGTTGAAGTGAATACGGCAAGCAGGCAGCTTTTGTCGTATGTATCGGGCTTAAACGCGTCGGTTGCCGCAAACATTGTTGCGCACAGGGACTTAAACGGAGCGTTTAAGTCGCGCAAGGATTTGCTTTCCGTAAAGGGCTTGGGCGCGAAGACTTTTGAGCAGGCCGCCGGATTTTTGAGAATTCGCGGAGGCGAAAACCCCCTCGACGAAAGCGCTGTTCACCCAGAACGCTACGCGCTTGTATCCCAAATTGCCTCCGACTTGGATTCGGACGTGGCGTCCCTTCTCAAATCTGCGGAGCTTCGCGCGAAGATTGACTTAAAGAAATACGTTTCCGAAAGCGTGGGGCTTCCGACATTAAAGGATATTTTAAGCGAGCTCGGAAAGCCAGGGCGCGACCCGCGCGAAAAATTCGAGGCGTTTTCTTTCGCCGACGGAATTTGCGAAATTGAAGACCTGCGCGAAGGAATGAGGCTTCCGGGGATTGTGACAAACGTAACGGCTTTCGGTGCTTTTGTGGACATAGGGGTGCATCAGGACGGGCTTGTCCACATAAGCGAGCTTTCCGATACTTTTGTGCGCGACGCAAACGAGGTTGTCAAACCCCAGCAGAAGGTAAATGTCTATGTTTTGGAGGTGGACAAGGCGCGCCGCAGGATTTCGCTTTCAATGAAATCCAACCCCCAGAAGAAGGCTGCCTGCGCGGGCGACACCGCAAGAAGCGGACAGAAAAGGCCTTTCAATCCGCAGAAGAGCGCTCCGCGCCAAGACCGGAGCCAAAACATAAACAGCGCCTGGACTTCCGCTTTCGACAAGCTGAAATTTTAGCAAAAACTTCAACAATATCAAAAAATTAAATTCCATAAAATTTATCAAAAGTAAATTTGATAGTTGATTTTTCGTTGGTATATTTGTTTTCCGCAAACTCAAAAACAAAGGAAAACTTATGTCAAACTCCAGAAAAATCAGAATTTTTGCCGACGCCGCGAATTTAGGCTCCGCAAAAAATCCCGAAACCAACGACTTGATAAATTTCAGGCGGGGCGACAGCCTTGAAATAGGCGTCGCATTTCTTCAAAATTCAAAGGCGTGCGATTTTTCGGGCGCTGTTTCGGCAACGCTTGAAATTTTGGACGTTGGCGGATTCAACGCCGTGGGGCCGAGGGAAGTCTCGCTTTTGATGCGCAGGGAATGCTCCGAATTTTCGCGGATTGAAAGCGGCTTGCCGCTTGAAGAAATTGCATCCGGAGGGCTTTTGCACGCCTCGTTCTATTTTGGGCAGGCGGAAACATCCGTTTCTGCGGGGGAGAAATGGATGAGGATTTTTGCGGATTTTGCGGACGGCTCGCGCGTTACTTTTGCAAGCGGGTGGATTTGCGTATTGGAAAATTATTCGGCCGAACCCAATTTGCTGCCTTTGGATAATCCGCGGTACTACACAAAGGCGCAGTCCGACGCCGCCTTCCTTTCGATGTCAAAAAACTTGTCCGATTTAAGCGATATCGCGGCTGCGCGAAACAATTTGGGCGTCTATTCCAAAAGCGAGTCCGAAAATATTGTAAACCAGTCCGTCGCTGGATCGCATTCGCATTCGCAATACCTTGAAAAAACTTTGAATTTATCGGACTTGCCGGACGCAAATTCCGCGCTTGCAAATTTGGGCGGCGTAAAAATCGCCGATTTTTACAAGCTTCAAAACAGTGTCAATTCCGGCAAAAATATTTTGCGCCGGCTTGTTTTTGCAAAGGAAAATTTCCCGTCCGCGCGCTTTTACGGAGGGTGTTTGAAAACAAAAACAATAGATTGGAAGGCGGGCGCGTACTCGTTCTGCCTTAATTTGAAGCTGCATGAAACTCCTTCTTCTTCCTGCCCGATTTTCGCCGTTTCGGATGTTTTGAAAGTCGAGGCGGCCGAAAGCGGCATTCGGGCTTCCGTGAAAATAGGGGAATCCGTTTTTACGGCTCTTTTTTCTTATGAAACTTCCGGATTTGAGATTGGCGCGGAGAATTCTCTTGTGTTTGCGGCCGATTTTAAAAATCGATTTGTGAAGCTTTTCGTAAACGGAAAATCCGCCGCCGCTTCGTCTTCCGGAGAGTGGGGCGCGCCGGCTGATTTTTCCGCGCAATGTTTGTTTGGGCCCGACGGAAATGTTTTTGCGCAAGGCATGGAGATTTCGCGGATAAAAATTTTCAACTTCGATGTTTCTATTGAAAATTCCCTTTATTCCGTAGGCGACTTTTCAAGCGGCTTGGACGAATCCCGCTTTTTGCTTTTGGGAATAAAACAAAATTCCGACGAAAATTTAGGGGCTTCTTCAAGCGGCGGATGGTCCAATGTTTCGGCTTCTAAAGGCGTTTGGTCGACGTCGGTCGGAAGCTATAATGCAAGATATATTGCAAACAGCGATTTGTCGGGCGACGGCGAAGCCGCAGACTTGGGCATAGTCCATGCCGTAGATTATTCCTCGCAGCCGGGCTCGATAAATCCTGCGGGATATCCCGCAACGGCGTATCTGTACAATAGGGAAATAGACTTGAAAGAATTTGCGGGAAGGACGCTTCGCGCGCATGTCTCTTTTTACGCCAAAAAGTTGAATGCAAGCGGAGGCGTGTTTTTAAGGGTGGGAAACAGCGCGGGCAACAGCTCCAAACTGGAAACGTTCGCATCTTCCCTTTTCAGTTCGGATTCATGGACTCTTATAGATGAAATCGTGGAATTTGCGGTTCCGAATGTTTCCGGTAGCATAAGAATTTCGATTTGCGCTCCAGAACCCGATTCGAGCCGTTCGGGAGCGTATCGGTTGGCGAAATTCAATTTTGAAATTTTGGGCGCGCTTGCAAGCTTTGACATGGCTGCGGATTCGAACCAAATAAAAGACGTTTCTTGCAATTTAAACCATGCGGAAGCTTTCGGATGCGTTGATTTTACCGCAAAAAACAATCCTTCCCACTGTTTTGAGCGATTTGCGTGGGCGGGGACCCAGTCCAATCAGGAAAGCTCGATTGTTATTCCGAAAAATTCGATTGTCGAAATATTTGCAAGAAGCGCGTCGGAAGTTTCGGTATCTGCAAGCGTAAACTCCGCGACGGCTTCAGCTGTTTTAGGCGCGAACTCTCTTGTAAAGGTCGGAGAATGGATTTCAGGCGAAGAGGCGGCGGCGGAGATTGCGCCTTCCGGCGTTTTTACGGGGGAAATTGATATTTTTTACAAAATAGAAAGGCTGTAAAATGAAAATAAAATTAAAGGACGGCGTTTATGCCGAAATTAAAAACATAAAAATCGTTTTCGATTTGGTCGACGAAGAGGGAAGGGCGATAGAAAGCGAAAACGTAAAGCAATCGCCAAACTCGGTGGCGTATGCAAGCGGCGCGGATTTGGACGGCGTCAGCATTCCAAGCTCCCTGCTTAATTCGGCGGTGTTTGCCGACGGGTAGCCGCAAAAAAACCTGCCTTTTGGCAGGTTTTTTATTTATATGCTGCGGCAGTCGTTTTCGTCTTTCACCTTATAGCCGGAATCTTGGCGGTTGTGGTTTATCGCGTTTTTCTTGACGTAGGCGTCGTGGAAATCTTTTGCCTCCATGCCCAAAACCTGCGCGATGGAAATCAGGAAATGCAGCATATCCACGACTTCGACTTTTGCGTTTTGCGCGTCGAATTTCTGGTACTTTGCCCACCACTTCCAAGGCACTGAATCGGTAAGCTCCGCGGCTTCCTGCTGGAGGGCGCGGATGTAGTTTAGCACCCATTTGATGCGCTCTTCTTCGGTTAAGCTTTTGGAGTCGATGCCAATGCGCTTGTTAAGCTCGTATTGCATTTGAAAAATTTCGTCTAATTTATCCATAGTGTTTTTTATTTTGCCAAAAAATTTTGTTTCGTCAAATTTTAAGTTCGCTTAGGGCCGTTTTTAATTGCCCTTCAAGATTTTCCGAATTAAAGCGCAAAATCGGGGCGGGCGGCAGGGATGCGATGAAATTTTTGCCGTACGGCTTGCTTACGAGGCGGGAATCCAAAAGCGAAATTATGCCCTTGTCGGTTTTGCTGCGGATTAGCCTTCCGACACCCTGCCTGAATTTTATTATCGCCTCGGGGATTGAAAGCTGGATAAATGGCTTTCCGCCCTCGCTTAAAATTTTGTTGTTTCGGGCTTCAACGAGCGGGTGCGACGGGTTTGCGAACGGAAGCCGCGTTATAATCACTTGCGACAGGGCGTTTCCGGGAACGTCAATGCCCGTCCAAAATGAATCCGTGCCGAGCAAAACCGCGTTGCCATGCTCTTTAAACCTTGCAATCAGCTCGGTGCGCGGCATCTGCTTTTGGACGAGTATGCGCCTGTCTTTAAGAAGGCTGCTTTCGTAGAGAAAATCGGCAGTCTTGTTCATTTCGTAGTACCCGGTGAAGAGGACAAGGGTGCCGCCTTCAACGCCCGCGCAAAGCCTTTCGATTGTTTTTGCGATGTTTTCGCAGTCGAGCTTTTTAGAGTCTTTATCCGGTTCGGGCGCGTCCGCGCAAAGCATTACGCGCATATTTTTTTTGTAGTCGAAGGGCGAATCGCAGACAAATTTTTCCGCCGCTTCCGCTCCCGTTTTTTCGATGAAGCTGTCCAAATTCCCTTTGGATGTGGCGAGCGTCGCCGATGTCAGTATTACAGAAGTTTCGCGCTCGAAAAGAATCTCCCTTAAAATCGGGGCGACGTCTATCGGCGCGCTTTGGATTGAGACGTTTTCGGTTGTCGCGCTTTTTTCGACCCAGTAAACGTGGTCGCGCGCGCTTAAAAAAACTGCTTCCTGCAATGAATTTCTGGCGGCGATTATTCTGCGCTGGTAGTCTTTTATTTCAGCTGCCGCCTGTTCCGACTGCGCGCGGGAGGCGAGGGAGGCGAGCGTTTGCGCAAGAATTTCCAGGGGCTTATCGAGAGTGTTTTCAATCCATTCGGGAGAGGAGAGCGACACGGTGTCGCGCTTTGTCAGATACTTTTGCCTTACGGCGGCGAAGAACTCTTCGCTTGCCCTGA
>JAGBWO010000060.1 GCA_017629765.1 Opitutales bacterium
CAAAAAAGTTCAACCATTTGGTTAAATATTGTAAAAATTATTCCTTCCATATTTAAAATGCATTCTCGCCCAAAAATCATTTAGGAATTTCTGCCAAGCTCATAAGCCTGTCGCATAAACTCCGTGTCTTTAACCTCTGCGGGCTTCCATACCCCTGCCGCATACAAAACGCCTTTTTCGACGGGATTATCCAAACATGCGGTAAATCCGCGCAAGCTTTCGGCGGCGCGTTCAAGCATTGCCTTGTCTTCGTCGGCGGCGGCGAGGATAAAATAAAATTCCTTGTTTGAAAACTCCTCGTAGCGGGGGCAGCAGCGGTCAATCAAGGTTTTAAGCTGGGCGCTCATCGTGTAAAAGTAAACAGGTGTTGCCAAAACAATGACGTCGGAAGTTGCAATTTTTTCGAGAATTTCCGCAGCATCGTCGTTTTGTACGCATTTTTTTGTGTCATAGCAAACGCCGCATCCAGAACAATAGTTCACTTTTTTGTCTTTTAGAAAAATTTTTTCTGCATTATGCCCGCAATCCTGCACGCCGCGCATAAATTCGTCTGCAAGCAAATCGGAATTGCCGCCTCTTCTCGGGCTTGAAGATATTATTAAGACTTTTTTCGGCATAATTTTTATTTTTTGCATAAAAATTTTTATATCTCGAAAGTGATTTGCAAGCAAATTTTTAAATTATGAAAGCCTCGACTTGAAATCGCCATACGAAAAACTGCGGACTACGGCGCAATCTCCGCCCTCTTCCATCACTGCGATTGAGGGGAGCGGCATTCCGTTAAAGGTGTTTGTCTTCACCATTGAATAAATAGCCATATCGGCAAAAACAATTTCGTCTGAAATTTTCAATTTCTCGTCAAACGAATAGTCGCCAATGACGTCTCCGGCAAGGCAGGTCGCTCCGGCAAGCCTGTAAGAGAAAGGCTTTTCGCCCGGCTTGCCCGAATTTAAAACAGGCGGGCGGTAAGGCATTTCAATGACGTCGGGCATATGGCAGGCGGCGGACGCGTCCAAAACGGCGATTTCCATTTTATTTTTAACTATATCCAAAACTCTCGCTTTCAAAAATCCCGCATTTAAAGCGACGGCTTCGCCGGGTTCGAGATAGACTTCCAGATTAAATTCCTCTTTCACTTTTTTAACGCAGTTTACAAGGCGGTCAATGTCGTAGTCGGGGCGCGTTATGTGATGCCCTCCCCCGAAATTTATCCAGCTTATTTTGGGAAAGTACTTTCCGAATTTTTCAATCACTGCATTTAAAGTCGCCTCCAAGTCGTCGGAGTTTTGCTCGCAGAGGGTATGGAAGTGGATACCGCTCACGCCGTCGAAGTCTTCTTCGCGCAAATCCGCGCCCACAACGCCCAAGCGCGAATATTCCGCGCAGGGGTCGTAAATCGCATGCCCGCTCTGGGTTGAAAATTCGGGATTTACCCTAAGCCCGATTTTTGCGCCGCGCTTCAAAGCCCTGTCTTTAAACCGACGCAACTGCCCGAGCGAATTAAAAACTACATGCCCGCAAATAGACGCTATTTCGTCAAATTCATCGTCTTTGTAGGCGGCGCAAAAAACATGGTTTTCGCCGCGAAATTCCTCCCTGCCAAGCCTTGCCTCAAAGAGCCCGCTCGCCGTTGCGCCGTCCAGATATTCTGAAACAAGCGGATAGACGGCAAACGCCGAAAACGCCTTTTGGGCAAGCAAAATCTTGCACCCCGCGCGCTCGCGGACGCTTTTTAAAATCCGCAAATTCGCGGTTAATTTTGCCTTGTCTACCACAAAGCAGGGCGTTGGCAGTTCGGAAAATTTCATATTAGTCGACCAATTCGGGATTGAAGTTTTCCTGCCACGGCAAGCCCCATTTGTTGAGGGCGTCCATAAACGGGTCAGGGTCGAACTCTTCGATGTTGAACACTCCGGGCTTGTTCCAAGTTTTGGTTAGAAGCATCATCGCCCCAATCATTGCGGGAACCCCTGTCGTGTATGCAACCGCCTGCGAACCGACTTCGGCGAAGCATTCCTCGTGCGTGCAGACATTGTAAACATAATAGGTTTTTTCAACGCCGTCCTTTTTGCCTTTGAATATGCAGCCTATGTTTGTCTTGCCCTTTGTCCTCGGGCCTAAGCTTGCGGGATCCGGAAGCACGGCTTTCAAAAATTGAAGCGGAACGATTTTCTTTCCCTCGAAATCAATCGGGACAATGGACGTCATGCCTACGTTTTCAAGACACTTTAAATGCGTGAGATAGCTCTGCCCGAAAGTCATGAAAAATCTGATTCTCTTTATTCCCTTAATGTTGAGGGCAAGAGACTCTATCTCCTCGTGGTGCAGCAAATACATGTCCCTTTTGCCTACTTCGGGAAAGTCGTACACCCTCTTGATTTCCATAGGCTCGGTTTCAACCCATTTGCCGTCTTCCCAATAGCTGCCTTTTGCCGAAACTTCGCGAATGTTGATTTCTGGATTGAAGTTTGTGGCAAACGGATAGCCGTGGTCGCCCGCATTGCAGTCCAATATGTCGATATATTCGATTTCGTCGAAATAGTGCTTCATTGCATATGCGGAAAATACGCCCGTAACTCCGGGGTCGAAGCCGCTTCCCAAAAGCGCGGTTATCCCCGCATCCTCAAAACGCTTGCGGTATGCCCACTGCCATTTGTACTCGAACTTCGCAGTGTCAAGAGGCTCGTAGTTTGCGGTGTCCATATAGTTTGTCTTTGTGGCAAGGCAGGCGTCCATAATCGCCAAATCCTGATAAGGCAAGGCAAGATTCATCGCCAAATCGGGCTTGAAATCGTTTATGAGGGAAATCAAATCGCCTACATTGTCGGCATCGACCTGCGCCGTTTTGATTTTTGTTTTTGTCGTGTTTTCAAGCTTGGCTTTAAGCGCATCGCACTTGCTTTTGGTACGGCTTGCAATGCATATTTCGTCAAACACCGCGCTGTTTTGGCAACACTTGTGAATCGCGACCGACGCCACCGCGCCGCATCCTATTATCAATGCTTTTCCCATTTTTTCCTTTTGTTGTTTTTGATTAAATTGACAGCAGCATTTCCCTTACAACCTTGCACGCAACCGCAGTTGAAACCCCGCTTGGGTCGTAGTGGGGAGAAAGCTCGCATACGTCGCAGGCAATTATGTTTGTATTTTTCATAGCGTAGCAAAGAGCCTTTCTCAATTCTTCAAAACTTACCCCGCCCGCCTCGGGAGTGCCCGTTCCGGAGAATATTGAAGGGTCTAACCCATCCAAATCAACCGTAAGATAAACGGGATGCCCCTTTGCCCCCACGATTGCGGCATCAATGTTTTGCAAATCGAATTTTTGCATGAAGACATGGCTTTTCGCCCATTCAAATTCGGGCCTGTCGCCGGAGCGTATGCCGTATTGGTAAATTCTGCCGTCGCCCAAAATATCGTGGCATCGCCTTATTACGGAAGCGTGCGAAAGCTCTTCGCCCAAATAGTCGCCCCTTAAATCGGTGTGGGCGTCAAAGTGGATTATCCTAAGGTCGGGATATTTTTTCGCCGCCGCCCTGACCGCCCCCAAAGTTGCCAAATGCTCTCCGCCAAGCATAAACGGGATTTTGCCCGCCGACAAAATTTCCGAAGCCGTTTTTTCGATTTCGTCCAAAACTCGCCGAGTGTTGCCGAAGCAAAGCTCCAAGTCCCCCATGTCGAAAACGCGCAAGTCGGTTAAATCCCTGTCTTGATAAGGGCTGTAAGTTTCAAGCCCGAAAGATTCAGCGCGAATCGCCTTGGGCGCAAAACGCGCGCCGGGGCGGTACGAAACCGTGCCGTCGAAAGGCGCTCCGAAAAGAACGATATTCGCGTTTTCAAAATCGGAATCGCATCCGATGAAGTTCTCAATATTTTTATTCAACATCTTTTAACATCTCCTCTACATAAGTCGGAAGGGCGAACGCGCCCGAATGAAGGTTTGTGTTGTAATAGCGCGTCTTGATTTTAAGCGAGTTCCACTTGTCGGAATTCAGGTTTTTTAGCGGATGGTATTTTTTCGACGCAAAGCCGAAGAGCCAATGCCCCGACGGATAAGTCGGAATGTGCGCCTGATAGACTTTGGCGATAGGAAACCGCTTGAAAATATGCTTGTGCGTGCGCGCCATCGCGGCGGCGTCGTCTTTGTAAAAAGGGCTTTCGTGCTGGTTTACAAGTATGCCGTCCTTTCGCAAAGCCTTGTTGCACCCCCCGTAAAATTCCTTTGTAAAAAGCCCCTCTCCCGGCCCGAACGGGTCGGTGGAATCGACGATTATCAAATCGTAGCAATCGCTTTTTCTTCTGACAAAGCGCACCCCGTCCTCGAAGTGCAAGTCGACGCGCGGATCTTTAAATCCGCAGGCTGTCTGCGGCAGAAACTCCTTGGCGGCCTCCACAACGTCTTCGTCGATTTCAACCACGTCGATATGCCTGATTGACTTGTAGCGCGCAAGCTCCCTAAGCACTCCGCCGTCGCCCGCGCCGATTACCAGCACGTCTTTTACGCGCGGATGCACCGCCATTGCGGGATGCGCAATCATCTCGTGGTAAATATGCTCGTCCTTTTCGGTAAGCATCATAATTCCGTCAAGAGCCAAAAATCTGCCGAATTCCTCTGAGTCGAAAATTTCGATTTTCTGGAAATCGCTCTTCTTTGAAAATAGCTGGCGGCTTACCTTTATCGAAAAGCCCACATTTTCCGTCTGTTTTTCCGTAAACCAAAGCGACATAATTCAATCCTTTAAAACAGTGAGTTTAGACACGCCCAAATCCTGCGTTCCCGTCAATGAGCAGCCCTTTGACTTGGCGTATTTTATGTATTCGATAATTTCGGGCGTTATGACCTCGCCCGCCGCAAGCACGGGAATGCCCGGCGGATAGCACATCACAAATTCGCAGGCGATTCTGCCGGCGGATTTAGCAAGCGGCACCTGTTCTTTTTGCGAATAAAAAGCCTCCTGCGGGGAAAGCGCAACCTGCGGGGAAATGAACTCCCTTTCAAACATCCCCCTTTTCGACTTTCTGCGGGTGCGCCTGATTTCGGCAAGCGCGCTCACAAGACGCTCTATGTCGCGCTTTCTGTCGCCTACCGAAACGTAGGCAAGGACGTTGCCCATATCGCCGAACTCAATCTGAATGTCGTATTCGTCGCGCAAAATGTCGTAGACTTCTATGCCCGCAATGCCCGCGTCGAGAGTGAGGATTGAAAGCTTTGTAATGTCAAAGTCGCAGACGTTCACCCCGTCGATTATTTCGCTCGAAAACGCGTAAATATCCCCGATGTCTTTTATCTCTCCGCGCGCGTATTCAGCAAGCTCGCAGACTTTTTCAAAAATCTCCTCTCCGTGCATGGAAAGCTCCCTGCGCGACAAGTCAAGGCTTGAAAGCAGGAGATAGGACGCGCTCGTTGTCTGCGTCAGATTTACTATCTGGCGCAAATAGCCCTCGTTTACTTTCTTGGAGGCAAGCAAAATCGAGCTTTGGGTTAAGCTTCCGCCCGACTTGTGCATGCTCGCGCTCGCCAAATCCGCCCCTGCCTTCATTGCCGACACGGGCATATTTTTTCCGAATGAAAAATGCGCCCCGTGCGCCTCGTCGACCAAAACGAGCATATTCTTTGAATGCGCGATTTTAACGATTTTCTTCAAGTCGGAGCAAATGCCGTAATATGTCGGATTATTCACCAAAACCGCCTTTGCGTCGGGATTTTCCCTAATCGCCTTTTTAAGCCCTTCAACCGACATCCCCAAGGCTATGCCAAGCCTTGAATCCACTGCCGGATTTACATAAACGGGCACCGCGCCGCAAAGCACGAGGGCGTTTATCGCGCTTCTATGGACGTTGCGCGGAAGTATGATTTTTTCCCCGCGCTTTAACGCGTACAAGACCATGCTCTGCACGGCGCCTGTCGTGCCGTTTACCATAAAAAACGCATGCTCCGCGCCAAACGCCTTTGCCGCCAAATTCTGCGCCTCAGCTATAACGGATGTCGGGTGGCACAAGTTGTCAAGGGGCTTCATCGAATTTACGTCGATTGAAAGACACTTGTCGCCCAAAAAATCCGCAAGCTTCGGATTGCCCCTGCCGCGCTTATGCCCTGGAACGTCAAACGGAACCACGCGCATATCCCTGAACTTCAACATCGCCTCATAAAGCGGCGCGCGCGAAAAATCTGTTTTAGCCGCCATTTTAGTAAATATTTTTGCCGCTGAAAATTTCCAACATCTCGCGCCTTAAGCTTGAGCTTATTTTTGCGCGCTGCTTTTTGGGCAGGTCGTTCGGGTCTATCTGAAAGAGATAGTTTTGCAGGTCGATATCCTTTATGAGCATTTTGGTGTGAAAAGTGTTTGCTTGATAAACATTGATGTCCATTGCGTCGTACCTGCTCAAAGTGCGCTTGTCGATATAGTCTTGAATGGAAGTTATGCGGTGGTCTATGAATATCTTTTTACCCGCCACATTCCTTGTAAATCCGCGCACGCGGTAGTCCATCGTTATTATGTCGGAACTGAAACTGGCTATCAGGTAGTCGAGAGTGGAAAGCGGAGTAATTTCCCCGCAAGTCGCCACGTCTATATCCACCCTGAACGTTGCAATGCAGGTTTCGGGATGGTATTCGGGATAGGTATGCACGGTGACGTGGCTTTTATCAAGATGCGCCACGATGTCCTCTCCCCTTCTGCGGGTCTGCGCCGCAATCGAATCGTCGGAAATCAAAAACGTAACCGACGCGCCCTGAGGGTCGTAATCCTGCTTTGAAATGCTTATGACTTTTGCGCCAATCTGGGCGGTAAGCTCCGACATTATGCCCGTTATGCGGTCCGAATTATACTGGCTGTCGACATACTCTATGTAGTTTTTCTGCTCTCTTGAAGTTTTTGCATAGCAGACGTCATAGAGGTTGAAGCTCAAAGATTTTGTTAAATTGTTAAAACCGTAAAGTTTTAATTTGTTTTCCATTTTTTGCGAATAGTAAAAATTTTTACAGGTTTAAAAAAGACGATTTTCGCCCGACGTAAAAAAACGAAGAGACAAAACGCCTAATTTGAAAACTTGAAGAACCGCAAACAAAAAAGCGGTTCGGGCGCGGGATACCCCATTTCGCACCAAATTTTTTTTAATTAGCCGCGACTTGCACCGGAAAGGTTGCGCGGCATCTGTTCGCATTGGGAAGTCCAGTAGCGCACATGAATTGCCGACGTATCGGCAAACGCTGCCTGTGCAAAAAACTGCATGGAACTTCCAACCATCCTTTCCCGTTTGATTTTTATGTTTCGCAAAACTATGCGCAAATTATTTGATTGAAGCTTGATTTGCTATCGCCATAAGTCAAATTAAAAATTAACCCCTCGCAAAAAAATTTTCCGCAAAAAAAGGCGCCTTTTTTAAGACGCCCGAATTCTTATTTTGAAAACCTTAAAACTCCCTCCGCCGCAAACTTAACGCAGTCGGCGCAGGGAGTCTTGGCAACAGCCTTTATTTCCCGGCATAGCAGCGCGCCCGCGTTTTCCGCAAAGAAATTATCGAGCTCCGCGCGCTTTTCGGGAGGCACAAAATCTCTTGCCGCAAACAGCGCCCCGCAAAACCTTCCTTCGCACCTTCCCGCGCTCATAGACTTGTAATAGGCGAGCTTTTCTTCGTCGACATTGCCGGCAAATGCGGCGTAAATTGTTTGCGCGCACGAATAAGGATTGCGGAATTTCGCAATCGCATTTTCCATCTTTTCCGATTTTATGCTTTCATCCATAATATTAAGCCAAAGCCTCGTTTTGAAGTTTTGTGATGTTTTCAATGCCGATTTTCGCAAATTCAATGAGTTTTGCAAGTTCGTCGGCGCCAAAAGTAGCCTCTTCGCCCGTTGACTGCAATTCAACGAATTTCCCCGACCCCGTCATTACGATGTTGGAATCGACGCTTGCCGCGCTGTCTTCAACATAGGGCAAATCCAAAACGACATTGCCTTCGTATATCCCGACCGAAACGGCTGCAACCGAGTCCGTAAAAGGATCCTCCGAAAGCTCCCCTGCCTCAATGAGTTTTCTTACCGCAAGCTTTGCCGCGACATACGCGCCCGAAATCGACGCAGTGCGGGTTCCCCCGTCCGCCTGCAAAACATCGCAGTCGAGCCAAAGAGTATAGCCCGCAATTTTTGAAAGGTCGGCAACCGCCCTCAAAGACCTGCCGATAAGACGCTGAATTTCAACGCTCCTGCCGTCCTGCTTGCCCATTGAAGGCCTCGGCTTGCGGGTAAGGATTGAATAAGGCAGCATAGAATATTCCGCGCTTATCCAGCCTTGCGGAGTTTCCAAACTGTTCATCCACGACGGAACTTTTTTCTCAAGGCAGGCGGCGCAAATCACCTTCGTGTTGCCGAAGCTGACGAGAACCGAGCCTGTGGCGTTCGGCGCGAAATCGGTCTGAAACGACACATTGCGCATTTCGTCGCGCTTTCTGCCGTCGGGTCTTGCAAATTCATTTTCCATATTTTCCGAAATTTACCTATAAAATCAAAAGCTTCAAGTAAAAACAAAAAAAGCCAAAAGCATGGAGCTTTCGGCTTAATGTAAAATTGATATGCGCCTTACGCAACAACAACCGAAACTTTGCGGTGGGCGCCATCCCACTTTACGTTGCCGTCAACAAGAGCGTACAAAGTATAGTCGCGACCCATGCCGACATTTTCGCCCGCGTGGATTTTTGTGCCGCACTGGCGCAAAATGATGTTGCCCGCAACAACGTATTCGCCGCCGAACTTCTTTACGCCGCGGCGCTGCGAACGAGAATCTCTGCCGTTCTTCGCTGAACCCTGACCTTTTTTATGTGCCATATCCGATTATTCCTTTCGATTACGCCTTGATTGATTCGATTTTCAAAACAGAGAGCTCTTGACGATGACCCTGCCTGCGTTCATAACCCTGACGGCGCTTTTTCTTGATGATTACAACCTTTTCTCCACGCTTGTTTTCAAGAATTTTCGCCTTAACAACCGCGCCTTCGATTACCGGTGAACCAAATTTTACATCTGCGCCTTCGCCAGCCATAAGCACGTCTTTGATTTCTACAACGTCGCCTGCGTTTGAACCTTTAAAACGGTTGACGAAAACAATATCGCCTTCAGCCACTGTAAGCTGCGCACCTTGAACTTTAATTGTCGCTTTCATTTCTTAAATCTTTAAAAAACACGTTAATAAATAGGATTTTTATGAATGCGCAAGCTTTTTTTCCCATTTTTTTCATTTTTTTAAAAAAAGCATTCCCTTGCCGCTTTCGGCAAATATTTTTCCGTCCCGTCCAAAAATAAACTCCGTTTTTAGCCTGAAACTAATTTTTTCAAATAACGAAAACTCTGGCAAACGTAAAGTATTCGGATTTGGAGGGAAGCAAGTTCTATGCGGAAGAATCGGACGGCGGCATTTAAGACGGGCATCCCGCGCAAAAAAATATCCGCGAAACGCTCCGAAAGCCCTCTTGAAACAGGATTAATCGGAATTTGCTAAAATCCGTCATACCCGAAATTAAAAAAATCCGATTGGCAAAACCAATCGGATTTTTTGCGGCCGCAAAGACAGGATATTATTCAGCCTTTGCGATTTCGCCTTTTGTTACTCCGTTTTCGTTATAGGCGTCAATCCTGAACCAATAATCTTTTGCCTGAGAGTTAAAACAAGACAAAGTCAGGCTGTCGGCGTCGGGCTTTTGATATTGGACGTTTAAATGCAAGGCATTCGGAGCAACACCGTAATTGATTATATAGCCCTTAGCGCCTGAATTTTTATTTTCCCAAACAAATTTCATATTGCGCGGGTCTTTTTTGTCCCTAAAAGCCTTGGCGTTTTTAACGGCATGCGGACGCGCGTTTACGCCGGTTTTGCCGAACACGCGCAAATCGCGTACCGCAAAATTGCCCCGTTTTGCGGAATGCACATTTTCGATTTTTACGGCGGAAAGCCTTACGGGCGCTTTAAGTTCTATGTAATCATGCGCGGCATTCGTCTTGTTTTGGGATTTATCCGCAAGAATTTTCCATTCGCCGTCGGGAGAGGTTTTATAAAACAGCTTGTACGAATGATAATCCTCGTCAACCGCGCTTTGGTCTATGTTTTCCTCCGCGAAATTTACCTGCACGGCGTAAACATTCACCGGAGCCGCCCAATTAAGCTCGAAATGAGAGCCGGCCTCCGCGTTTTTTGCCGACCACCATGTGCGCACGTTTTCGTCGCAGGCAAGTTTTTCTTTTTCGGGATCGTTTGTGCTTGAAGACGGCTTTGCGCACAAAGAAAGATTTTCCCAGCCGGCCAAAATAGACTTTCCGAAAGGAAGTTTTTTATTAGGCATAACCATCGGATAGTCTCCCAAATAAGTCTGGGTGAACATCCTGCCCTCCTTGTCGAATCCTGCGGGAAACAGCCCGAGCCTGCGCTCAAATCCCGCCAAAACTCCGACCCACATAGTCGTAATGCGCCACCAGTTTCCGTTAAAATCCTTAAAGACGCAGCTATGCCCCGTGCTGTTGATAAATCCGCCGACTTTCATCGAGGCAGTGGCGTAATCCGCAAGCTTAAAATCCTTGTTCGGGAAATCCGAGACATAAACGGAATCGCTGTACCACGGGCAGGCAGTGCCCGGGTTTGAGTTTTGCAAATAATATTTGCCGCCATATTTGGTCATCCATGCGGCCTCCTGCATAGAGTCGACGGATACAGTCGAAAACTGCGGCTTTTGCGGATTTTCCGTTCTAATCAAGCGCGCGGTATCGAGAGTTTCGGGCTTGTTCCAGTCGCAAAACCTGCCTTCGTACTCGCTTTTGCCTTGATGCAACCCGTAGGGCGAATTTATTAGGGTTTCGACTCCCTTTGTCTTGGGAGTTATCTGCCGGTTTGTTCCGCTGACAACCGAAAAATCGTCAGGCTTCAACTCCGCCACGTTTGACTCCAACGCTCCGAAATAATTGTAAACCTTGCCGTCATCGTCCAAGAAAAAGCATGGGTCAAATGAAAGATGCCCGTTTTCCGAAAAAACTTCCCACGAGTTTGCGTCGGATGGGTTTTTTGAGCGTATCACAACTTTTGAGTCGAGGCGCATCCAGTAAATATAGCCGTCTTTTGCGAACACGGCGGGCGCGTAGCCCTCGCCTCTTTTATTCAATACTTTTTCCAAAATATGGTCGGGAAATTTGACAAGCTTCCAATCGAGCAGGTTGTCCGATATTCTGTACCCCGAGACCCCGCCGGCATAAAGCGAACAAAACAAATAATATTTGTTTTCAAACGGAACGATTACAGGGTCTGCCGCCGTGCGCGCGCGTTTTTCATAAGGCTGGTAGTCTATGTTTAGCGGATTGCAAAAAGTTCGAGGCTTTTGCGCAAAAGCGCCAATACCCAAAACAAACAAAACTGCGGTAAAAATAAATTTCTTTTTCATAACAGCCACAAAATTAAACTTGGTTTCCAAATCAAACAATATCGTGGGGATTTTTTCAAGAAAATAATTTCCGACGCAAATTTTCATTTTCTTTGACAGGAAAATTACGATATGCATTATTGAAAGATAAAATCTCTGCGGTGCGCGTGACCTGCAACTTGGGTTCGCCGCCTTAATGACAAACATATCGGGAGCTTGACCCGCAAAATACGGCCGCCATGCCGCCGCGCGCGGAAGGCGAAAGTGTTTCGGTAGCACCCACCTGCTGACAAAAAGGCAGTAGGAACCCCAATCGCTTGACGGCATTTGCGGAGATTTTACCTTTTAAAAACTTCCGAAAGCTTTTCAGCATTCGGGAGTTTTTTTTAATTCCTTCAATTTTATCAAAAACTTAAACAGTATAAAACAAATCAAATATAATTTTGCGCCCCCTCCCAATCGATGTTATTCTTTTGCCCTATGACAAAAAGAAACATCAAAATCGGAAATAAAACCATCAACTATAACTACGAGGGTTCGCTAAACGCAAAAGAAACAGTTGCGATTGAATCCTGCATCAAGGGCGCGTATCAACTTGCGGAAAAATCCATTGCCTTACTAAAAGACGACGCTTGCGCTTCGTATTTTGAGGAAATTTTCGGAAGCCCCGATGCCTTCAAGCAAAGAGAAATTGCAGATGCCTATCATGCCATAAACGAAAAAATCGAGGGCGAATTAAAGATTATCAGAATGCAGAAATTCGTCAGCAAGGCGAAAGAAATCAAGCCCGAAGTTTTAGCAAGCGCAGACGTTAAAGACGGCAAAACCATAAGAATATTCGACGCCTTTTTCAAAGAGTGTTCGGGAGACGACAAAAACTTAAACGACCGTTCAAGCGTGATTATGCACGAAGTCGCCCATCTGGCAGGATTGACGGGCGATTGCGAAGAAAATTCTACTAATAGCGCGGAATGCCTGCGCAATTTCACAATTTTGGCGTGCGAAATCGCAAAGCCCGAAAACTTGTTTAGCAATGCTCCTGAAAGCGTTGAAGAAAATCCCGCAGAAAACAAAAATTCCCAAATCGGCATTTTTGGCGACCTGCCCTACAACCCCAACCACCAGCCGAAAGGTCAGCCAAATGGCGGTCAATTTGCGCCAAAAGACGGCGCAAACAACGCCCCCGCAAACAACAACCAGACACCCAAACCCGCAAGCAAAGAAAATTCTGC
>JAGBWO010000061.1 GCA_017629765.1 Opitutales bacterium
AAAGGCAATAGAGGATGAGTCGTTGCGCCTTGCCACTATGTCTACGAATATACTCAACCTTACCAAGGTAGAGAGCCAATCAATACTGACCGATCTAACCGAGTTTAATCTCTCCGAGCAACTTCGCTCTTGTATACTTCTGCTCGAGAATAAATGGGTAAAAAAAGAAATAGAACTCGATATAGACGACATAACAAATTTGGGTTCCGGGGTCGGCAGGATTGACGGCTTTGTCGTGATGGTGCCTTTTGCGCTGTCGGGCGAAAGGGTTCGCGCGCGCGTATTCCGCAACCAAAAAAATTATGCCGAAGCCGATTTGCTTGAAGTCGTAAAACCTTCCGCCGACAGAATCGAGCCCAAGTGCGCGCTTTTCGGGGTTTGCGGAGGCTGCCAGTACCAGCATTTAAGCTATGGAGCCCAGCTTAGATGGAAGCAAAAGCAGATAAAAGACTTGATGGAGCGCATCGGGGAAATCAAGGACGCCAAAGTGGAGCCGACGCATCCGTCTCCCGAAATCTTCGGCTACCGCTCGAAGCTTACTCCTCATTACGAGCGTCCGCGAAGGGACGGGGAAATGCCGATAGGATTTATAATGCAGGGCAGGCGCAATGTCATAGTTGACGTGCCGCAATGCCCGATTGCATCCAAGGCGATAAATGAGGCAATGCCCGCAATCCGCGATGAAATAAAATCGCGCGCCAACACTTTCAAGCGCGGCGGCACGATTTTATTGCGCGACACATTGCAGGGCGTTATTACCGACAACCGCCAAATAGCCTCTGAAAAAGTCGGCGGGCTTATTTTGAAATTCGTCGCCGGCGAATTTTTCCAAAACAATCCCTTCATTCTTCCCGAACTTTTGGATTTTACGATTGGCGAGGCGAAAGGCTCGAAATATTTGGTTGACGCGTATTGCGGCGTCGGCGGTTTCGCTCTTTGGGGCGCAAAGCATTTTGAAAAGGTGATGGGCGTTGAAATCAGCGAAAATTCCATTTTGTGCGCAAGGGAAAACGCAAAAGCCAACAATGTTTCAAACTGCGAATTCATATCGGGCAAGGCTGAAAAAATATTTGCCGAAATCCCGTTTAAGGGGGAGGAAACCTCAATGGTAATCGACCCTCCGAGGGCGGGCTGCGACGAGGCTTTCTTGGAGCAGCTGGTTGCTTTTTCGCCCAAAAAACTGGTTTATGTTTCCTGCGGTCCCGACACTCAGGCGAGAGACTTGAAGTATCTCGTTGCCAAGGGATATAAGATTCTGAAATTGCAGCCGTTTGACCTCTTCCCGCAAACAAGGCACATTGAAAACGTCGCGGTTCTCGAAAAAGTCGGCTAAAAATTGTTTTTGACCAAAAACGGATTTTTTAAATCGTTCTTCAAAACCGATTTTGAAAGCTTTTTGCCGCCGTCTTTTAAAAGGGGGCAGTGCGCAAATTTCGGCGGAGTTTTGCCGAACGCGCGGTAGAGGAGAATTTGCCGCGCTGTGCTTAGCGTCAGGTCGCAGCCTCTTACGACTTCCGTGATTTCCATATCGATGTCGTCTGAAACAACGGCAAGCTCGTAGCTCGGCTCTCCCGTTTTTCGCCAGACCAAAAAGTCCCCGAAATCTGTCTGCGATGTGAATTTTTGGCGTCCCATAAGCCCGTCGAAAAATTCGATATCTTCATTTAACGGGACTTTGAAACGCCAGTTTGTCTTGAAAATGTCTTTCGGCATTTCTATTTTTTCGGGGCGAAGCTCAATCGGGAAAATTGCTTCGGGGAAATCGGGGTTTTTTGAAAGTTTTGCTTTTGACTTTATTTCGCTTCGGCTTGCGAATGAAGGATAGACAAGGTTTTGCGATATCAGAAATTCCAGCCTTCTTTTATAGAAATCAAAACGCTCCGATTGAAAGTAGGGCGCAAACTTTCCGCCTGTTTTTGCGCCTTCGTCCCATGAAATTCCCGCAGCTTTCAAGTCTTTAAAAATTTGGTCTACGTAAGTTTTGCGGACGCGCGAAGAGTCGATGTCTTCAATCCTCAAAACGATTTTTCCGCCCGCTTTTTTTGCCCTTTCGCAGGCGGTTTTAAAGGTTGCAATATGGCCCAAATGCAAAAATCCCGAAGGAGTGGGCGCTATTCTTCCGCGATATGGCGTCTCTTTTTGCATGGGTTTTCAGTTAAAAGCTAAGTCTAAACAAAATATCTCTTTTTCCGGAAAATTTGTCGGGGCTACTGAAAAATATTCCAAGCCTTTACGCACTCAATGAGAAACCAAAGCCCGATGAGAAGCAGGATGATAAGCAGTATTTTTCGAACCGACTTTCCTGTTTCGCCCGGTATGTCGAACCTGTCGAAGCGCGTTTCGTTGAACGTCTTCGGCTTTTTCATGGGATCAATCTTTTCGGCGGGGATTATATCCTTTTTTATGACAATTTTTTTGCTTCGGCGAAACATGGGCGCGATTTTACATTTTTTCGATATGCAAGCCGGCTGTTATTTCGTCTATTTTTTGCATGTCGCTTTCAGATATTTCCGCGCTTGAAACGGCTTTTGCGCAGTCCTTTATCTGCTCGGGCTTGCTTGCCCCGATTAGCACGCTTGCGACTCTTTTCCTCTGCAAAAGCCAGCGGATAGCCATTTGAGAAAGGGATTGACCGCGCGAGTTTGCGATTTCGCACATTTTCTTAACCGCTTCGACTCTCGGGAAAATCGTTTCTTTGTTAAGCCACGGGTTTGTCGGCTCCCTTCCTGCGCGCGAGTCTTCGGGTATGCCGTTTACGTATTTGTTTGACAGCAATCCCTGTTCCAAGGGCGAGTAGCAGACAAGGCTCAAATCTTCCGTATTCTGCGCCCCGTTCGATTCTATGCGCCTGTCGAAAATATTGTAGCGGACTTGGTTTACGATTAGCGGAACATTTCGCGATTTCGCGATTTCAAACGCCTTTTGGGCGGATTTGCCGTCGTAGTTGGACACCGCCAAATATAAAGCCTTGCCCTGTTTTACGGCGTCGCAGAGGGCGTTTATTGTTTCTTCAAGCGGAGTGTCCGGGTCGAAGCGGTGCGAGTAAAATACGTCGAAGTAGTCCAAGCCTGTTTTTCTCAGGCTTCTGTCGAGGCTTGCAATGACGCTTTTTTTGGAGCCCCATTCGCCGTACGGGCCTTCAATGTCCTTGTAGCCCGCTTTTGACGTTATTAAAATTTCGTCGCGGTGGCGGGAAAGATGCTTTCTGAAGATTTCTCCCGCAACAATTTCCGCAGTCGAGTTGCAGTAGTTATTTGCGATGTCGAACATCGTTATGCCGCAGTCGAACGCCGTAAAAATCATTTTTTTGCAGTTTTCAAAATCTGCGTCCGTCCCGAAATTGTACCACATTCCGAGCTGCACTGCGGGGAGTTTGAGCCCGCTTTTGCCGGCATGGTTGTATTGCATATTGTCGTATCTTGATTCGGAAGGTATGTAATTCATAAATCCGCATTTTTTACGAAAGGTTTTCCGATTGCAACAAATTTTTGCCATTCAAAGCGCTTTTAAAATTGCAAATTTGCAGATTTTCCAAAAAATAAAACACATTAACTTAAAGAGGAATATAGTTTTATGATTAAAAAAATTTTGTTTTTTTCTGCCCTTTGGGGGGCGTCTTTTGCTTTTTCCCAAGATTTTGACATAAAAATTTGGGACAAGGTGAAAATGCCAGGCGATGTGTTCGAACGAATTTCCGAAAAGCAGCCCGACGGCAGAAATAAAAATACCGATGTCAAAATGTCTTATGAAGACGCTGTCAGGAAGTTTGGCGAAAAGCCAAACAAGTCTTCGGGGCAGTACGGAATGCCAAACGAGGGCTTTCAGCGCGTCGTCGAGCCTACTCTTCGCTGCTACAAGGCTAAAACCGAAAGCAAAAAGCCCGCTCCCGCAATCATAATCTGCCCCGGCGGAGGCTATGCGCATCTGGCTTACGGCAAGGAAGGCACGGACATTGCAAAGTTTCTTTCGGAGGGCGGGACAACCTGCTTCATTCTCGCATACAGAATTCCCGGCAACAACCGCGAATGCGCGCTTATGGACCTTCAAAGAGCCATAAGGCTCGTCCGCAAAAACGCCAAAAAATGGAACGTCGACCCCGAAAAAATCGGAGTTATGGGTTTCAGCGCGGGCGCGCACCTTTCGGCGAATGCCTCCACAAATTACGACCGTGAAACTTATGAACCTCTGGACGCTACCGATAAGCTTTCTGCAAAGCCGAATTTCACAGTTTTAATTTATCCTGCATACTTAGCAGATCGCAAGACTTTGAAATTGTCGCCAGAAATTAGAGTTGATAAAAATACCCCAAAGGCATTCATCGCTCAAACTCAGGGTGACTATCACTACGAGATGAGCTCAGTAGGTTATATGTTAGCTCTTCGTGAAGCAGGTGTTGCAGTTGATTTCCACTACTTCCATGATGGTGAACATGGTTATGGTTTAAGAGAGCAAAGTAAACCTGTAAAAGATTGGGGTGAACTTCTCAAAACTTGGCTAAAAGCTAACAAACTCGCTTTGTAATTAGTGACTTTTTGAGGATAGTTTTTGTGAAAAAGTTTTTTACTATTTGTATTTTACTTTGCCTTGGCTTTACATTTGCTAAAGATATTGAAATCTGGAAAAATGTAAAGATACCAACTTCTACTGGCAAGTCTGTCTTCAAAAATATGAAATCTACAAAGGATGAGCGATATACGGCAATTGCTACTCCGTTTTTGCGATACTACGAAGCAAAGAATCATGACAACTCAAAACCAACTTCAGCAGTTTTGATTTTTGGTGGTGGTGGATATTCGCAAATCGCAATACAAAGAGATAGCGAGCCTACAGCAAAGTTGCTTTCTGAAAATGGAATAGCTTGTTTTGTGCTTGCTTATAGATTGCCAGATAATCGCGATGGAGCGTTGCAAGACGCACAAAGAGCTTTGCGTTTGATTTATAAGAACGCAACTAAACTAAACATCGATTCTGAAAAAATTGGCGTTATGGGCTTTAGTGCAGGAGGTCACTTGGCTGTTAGATTGTCAAATGAAGAAAAAGACTTTTATGAAAAAATCGACAAAATTGATGATTTTCCAAAAAAGCCAGCGTTTACGATCTTAATTTATCCTGCATACTTAGCAGATAAAAAAACTTTAGAGTTGTCGCCAGAAATTAAGGTTACAAAAAATACTCCACCAACTTTTTTGATGCAAACTCAAGATGACAAAGTTTACGAAGCAAGTTCAGTTGGCTATATGTTAGCTCTTCGTGAGGCTGGTGTGCCTGTTGATTTTCATTATTTTAAAGAAGGCGGGCACGGCTATGCATTGCGCGTAAAAGGCGTTCCCGCAAGCGCGTGGTCGAATCTGCTTTTGGAATGGATGAGGTTTAACAAATTTGCAAAATAATTTTTGTGTTGAAGATTTTGTTTGGCTAAAAAGAATAAAGTTTTATTTATGGCAAGAATCATCGCGATATTTTCTTTCGCCGCCGCAGTGGTTGCAATCGTTTTGATGGCAGTTGGCGTGCGTACTTCTAAAACTCTAATGCCCCCCAAGCCCGAAGGGCATTTGGCTTTGGCGGTTCCAATGCAGTCGGGCAGATGGGTCGGCAAGGACACTCCGCTCGGGGCTACCGAGGAAGTCCAAAGGGCGAGCGAAAATCTGCTTTCCGTAAACGAATATTTGTCCCGCAAATACACTTCGGGGAAATCTGAATTTACGCTTTACATTTCATACTGGGCGCAGGGCAAGGAGTCCGTCGCGAAGGCTTCGACCCACGTTCCCGACAACTGCTGGGTGCGCAACGGATGGAAAAATCTGACGGATAAAAAATCCGACGGCAACATATTTTATTTGGGCGGAAAAAAGCTGAAGCCGTTTTATAAGCGCGAGTTTGAAATAAAAAATCCAAGCGGCGAAGTTCAAAACCGAAAAGTCGCCTACTGGTATATTGTAAACGGGGAAGCCTACGATTTCGGCAGGGGCGAAACTTCAATTCCAAGCCCTACAAAATATGTGCGCAATATGATTAGGCAAAGCAAAGAGGGCATCCCCGAACAGTATTTTGTAAGAATAGACTCGTCTTCGCCGATAGATGAAATTTTCGCCGACGCCGATTTCCAAAAAATTTTAGGCGCGCTGGGCGGGCTTGTCTTGTTTGAAAAAGGCGGCGAAACGGAGGGCGAAAAATGAAACTTCCCAAATTTTTGGAAAAATACGAATTCTTCCGAATGCCGAAAATCGCGATTCTATTTGCGTTTTGCGCGCTCGTGATGGTTGCCGCGATAATAGAGCCGCTTTCAAAAAATTGGAGCGGCAGGCAGGATTACGCCTTCGGATATTTGATGCCGTTTTTCGCCTTGTATGTTTTGTACGACAGGTGGGGCAAAATTTTCGGCTACTTTAAAAAGCCGTCCGCCGAAAGCAAAAAATATTCCGTAATGGATAAAATTTGGGTTTTGTTTTTCGGCGCGATGTTCTTTTGCGGAATAACAACTTATTTGTTCGGCGTTTTCTTTTACGCGGTGTCGTCAAACTTCGGCGCGCCCACATTTATTGCGACGTTCGGCTTTTCGTTTGCATCGTTTGCAATGGCGTTTTTCGCGGGAGAAAAAAATATTTCGGGAAGCCTGATGCCCGTAGGGGAGCGCGTAAGGTTCGCGGGGCTTTTTATGTTCCCGTGCTTTGCCTGGCTTGTGTCGGCTCCGATATTTGATGTAATAGAAAACAAGATAAGCTTGTTTTTGCTAAGCATAGTTGCGTCGATAGTCTATAACGTAATGGATATGCTTGGTTACGTCGTGACATTGAGCGGAAATACGCTGACTTTCCCGAACGGCTCTGTGGGCGTGGCGGACGCTTGCAGCGGAATACGCTCTCTGACGGCGTGCCTTTTTGCGGGGTCTTTTCTTGCGGCGGTGTTTTTGGACAAGCTTTGGAAGAAAGTTCTGCTTGTGGCGTTTTCAATGGTTTTTGCATTCATAAACAACGTGGTAAGGGCGATGTTCCTTTCATTTTGGGCTTACACAAACGGGCCCGATTCAATCAGCGGTTTCGTGCATGACGCGGCGGGCTATTTTGTGATGATTATGACGATTGTCTGCCTTCTGCTGCTTATGCCTATTTTCCAATTCAGCGCAGTGCCGCCCGAATTTCGCGACAAGGAAAACGGTCGCGGTAATGATTGATTTTGCGTGCATTATAAAATAAATCGGCAAAAAGGCGGCTGAAAATTTGTTAATTGCTCTGTTTAGGTTTTGCCGCTGTTAAAAAACACTCGAAATCCCTTTTAAATAAAAGGGATTTCAGCATTTTGGTAACCGTATTAAGAATACGGTTGTCAATCAAAAATATAAGTTATTTATTCCAAACAATATTTGAAAATAGATTTTGCGGGTTGTCTTGATTTTGTTTTGTTTAAAAAAATTAAGTTTTTGATTTTAAGCATATTGCGCTAATAAAAAAACAACCGTATTCTTAATACGCATACTTTTTTCATAAATTTTTTATAATTAAGGATAAAATTCTATGAAAAAAGTGTTGGCTTCATTGTGCGCTTTAAGCGCGGTTTTATTTGGCTATTCGGAGAGTGTGGAAAGCCCCGTATGGGCGGCGTTTTCCGTAAATTGTCCCGCCAACGGCGATACTTATGTGGGCATTGTTTCAACAAGGGATACCGTGTTTAAGGGGGTTGTGGGTAAAATAGACGTGGAAAATTTTTTGATAACCCCATCAACTTCGCAAAACTGGGTTATAAACCAATTTGTTTATGACGGCGATATTCAGTTGGAGCATTTTTATTTGAAGTTTACCTCAGGGAATTTGGAGGGTGCTTGGTTTGATATTGTTTCAAATACTGAAAATAGTGTGGCGATTTCCATTTCGTCAGCAGAATTGTCTTTGGTTTCGGTAAACGACACTTTTGAAATTATACCGCATTGGACGTTTGATACCTTGTTCCCAGACGGCGGCGGTCTTACCAAGTCCACAGGCAGAGTTTCAAAGGCGGGGGCTTCCGTTATTTGGAAATTTACGAATTTCGGGGAAAACGGCGTTGAATGCCCGATTGGCGCAAATAACGCCTATTCAAAATCGTACTATTACAGGGAAAGGGGAGATGACATCGGCTGGCGGGACGGCAACGGCAATTCCGCGGATTTGGATGTTGTTGAGCCGAATACGTTTTTTGTTGTTCGCCAACCGTCCGATTCTTCGGCGGACGTGAATTTTTCAGGCGTAGTTCCTATGTGCGCGACATCGTTTGAAGTTTTTGCGGGCGGCGATGGCGAAAATGCGCAAAACCAAGACAACTATCTCTCAGTTCAGTCGGTTGTTGACATAAAACTTTCGG
>JAGBWO010000062.1 GCA_017629765.1 Opitutales bacterium
AAGCGAAAAAACTTGCCGAAATGAAGCAGAGGGCGGACAGGCTTTACAAAGGTTTGAACGTCGAGCGCGATGTAGTTTACAAGAAATTTAATGGCAAAGACCTTACGATGGACATCATTTTGCCGCGCGAGCGCAAGTTCAAAAACGGCGCGCCCATACTTGTAAACATTCACGGAGGCGGTTGGAACGGCGGCGACAGGTATCATGTAGGCGGAGCATGGGCAAAGGCGTTGAATGAAAAGGGGATTGCGGTCGCCACAATATCCTACACATTTGCCGAAGACGGCAAAACCGACATAACAAACTGCATAACCGACGTAAAAGACGCCCTGCGCTTTCTTGTAAAAAATTCCAAAAAATACGGCATAGACCCTTCGAGAATGATTACGACGGGGCATTCTGCGGGCGGTCATTTGTCTTTGCTTGCGGCGCTTTCGCCAAACGGCAAGTTTTTGGGAGACGCGTCTCTTAGAAAGTACGAGCCGAAATTTGTCGGCGCGATAGGTTTTGCCCCCGCGGTTTCTTTTGTAAATCCCGAAGCCGACTACAAGGGAACCGTTAGCTACGGCGCGTCGTGCTTTGCTCGTTTGATGGGGGGGTCTCTTGACGAAATCAACCGCTTCAGAAAAGAGTGCAAGGGAAATTCTTTTGAATTTTTGAAGGAGAAAGACCCGAAAGACAAGCGCATCGCCCTTGCGGAGGAAGTCAGCCCCATAAACTATTTGAGCCGTTCGTCCTGTCCGGTTTTAATAATTCACGGCTCCAAGGACGACTTGGTGTCTTACAAGGCTTCAAAACTTATGGCGGACAAGGCGAGAAAGCTTGGCGCGGACTTGCTTTATGTTGAAGTATCGGGAGCCGACCACGGATTGGGCGGAGCGAAAATACCCCAAACGGACGAGGAAAAAGCCGCAAAAATCCAGCGTTTTGAGGAAATTTCAGTATCAAAAGACGCCCAGGGAAAAATCCGCGACTTGTTTGTGCTGCGCCACCTTTTGGACGGAGCCGAGCCGCTTAAATAATCAGGCTTTCAGATAAAGTTCGCGCATGACCTGCTCGTCTGAATTCGAGCCGCGCTTGATTAGCTCTTCAAAGGCTTTAACGAAATTCATCTGGTTGTCGATAAGCTTTTTTAAAGGAGTTCTTGACGCTATCGGCGCGAGCCTTCCGACGGCGAAAGGATTTTGCGTAAAGATGTTGTAGTGGGTTTTTGAATCGCTTTTAAAAATCTCGGCGTATTCGTCCGCCAGTCTTTCAAGGGAGCCTTTCGGAAGCCACCTGTCGGTTTTGGGAAGTTTGCCGTCGTCCATCAGCGCCCTGATTTGGATAAGCATTGAATTTTGGCGTTGCAGGTTTGTTAGAATCGGGCGCGCGCTCGCGTTTTTATTCGTGAAAAAGTACCTGTGTATCGCGGCGGTTGATTTTTCCAAATCGCCCTCATAGTATAGCGAAACCAATTCAAAGAAGTTTCCCTCTCCGAAAATCGGCACGAGCGTTAAGACGTCTTTTGCCGTGATTTTGCCTTGAAAGTTGACGTAAGATGCGAGCTTTTCAAGCTCCTGCAAAGCCATTCTCGGGTTTGCAGCGACTGTTGAAATCAATATTTCCGCCGCCGCATAGTCAAGCTCAACGCCAAGCTTTTCCGCTCTGTTTTGCAAAAGCTGCATGCATGCTTCTGCTGCGTTCGCGCTTTCAAAGGCTTCGAATTCCGAAATTTCTTTCAGCATCTTGAAGGCTTTTTTGCGCTTGTCAACGGGGCATGCGCTTATCAAAAACGCCACTTCGTCGGGGTTGAATTTTGCGGCGGTTTCAGCCATCTTTTCGAGAGCCGCCTGCGTGTCTTTACTGCGGCCGTTTGCGTCGTTTATAAAATTCAGGCCCCTGAGCCACACAATTTTTTTCCCGCCGAAAAGCGACATTGTCGCCGCCGCTTCGATTGCCTGGGCGCAGATTTTCTGCGCGTCGGAAGAGTTGCCCGCAGAGCCTTGTATCACTTCCTTTGACATGTCGCAAACCGCGTCTTTGGCAAGTTCTGCAAAGATTTCCTGGGCGCGGTTGTCGGCGATGAATTCGTCGTCGGCGCAAATGAAGTAGACGGCTTTTCCCATAATTTGTTTAATTTGTTTTGATTTTTTCCGAACGCGGCTTTCAAGTCAATCCAAACTTTGCCATTGCGACATTTGTCTTTTCCAGCGTTCCTTGTATGGGATTATGTCGGGGCGTTTTTCTTTTGAAATTTTCTTTTCTATTTCCTCCGCGCTTGGCGTTTCCGCCTCAAACCCGTTTTCCGGAATATCGATTTTTGCAAGCCACGCGCTTGAATTCAGCATCAGCTTGAAGAAGTCGGGATTTTTCAGCGCCCAAACCGCATGCCCGGCCGTAAGCCCGAAGCCGCGCGTTCCGTTGGGATTTTCATATGCCCATGCGATTGTCTCTTCCCTTCCCAGATTTTCGCGCACGAATTTGTTGCCGGAGTGCGGTCCGAACATAAATTTTCGCACTTTGTCGGGCGGAATGGTTTTGGCGATATGCGCAATGTCCGCGCCTTCCTTAAAGCGTATGTTAAAGTAAATTTCGTCGGTTAACGAGAAGGGCTTTACGCCGTTTGAAATCGGATGTTTTGCGAATTTTTCAAACTTTGCCTCGAATGTCGGGTTTACCGAAAAGTAGGTTTCGTAAACTCCGCCGGCAACGTCTTTTATGGCGTCTTCGTTGTCGTTTTCAGAAGGCGTTGTGGCGTAGTGGACGAACGCGAAACTCGTGCCGTTTTCGTTTAGGGATTTTATCAAGCTGCTCTTGCCTTTGAACGGGTGGTGGTTTTCGCCCTCCGCTATGACGTAGATTGCGTCGTATTTTTTAAGGCTTTCAAAATCGGCATTTTCGTCCAAATTTACCGCGCTTGCGCCCGCCTTGCCGCCGAATGCCGCGTTTGCGGCGTCGCTTAGGATTTCGCACATTATTTTATTTTCGTGGTCCCCCCAATAGTGTATCGACTTGCCGTATCCGAAGGCGATTTTCTTTTGGGAGGCGCACGAGGCGCAAAGAATTGAGCATGCAAAAAGCAGAATTGTACGCAAAATTTTCATGGTAGAAAATTTAAATTTATCGGCGCTTTTGTAAAGTTGAAAAAGAAAATGCCGAAAAAACAGCTTGCGGATTTTTGTAAAATTCCAACAATATTTTTCAGATGAAAGAATTTATGCACTATGGCGGAGCGCGTTAATTTAAAGGACGAACCGCCTCGGTTTAAAAGGGCTTATCTGGTCGGGCTGCGCAAGGACGGAGAAAGCGAAGAATTTGCTCGCGGGCTTTTGGACGAGCTTGGCGAGCTTGTGGAAAACATCGGTTTTGAGGTGGCGGGAAGCGTTTGCGTCAATTTGCGCGAGCCGAATCCGCATTACCTTGTGGGAGCCGGCAAGTTTGCGGAAATCAGGCGCGAGGCTAAAAAGCTGAAAGCCGACTGCATCGTTTTTGACGATTCTATCACGCCCGCCCAGCAGCGAAACTGGGAGCATGAAACCCGAAAATGCGTAATCGACAGGCAGGAAGTGATATTGGAAATTTTTGCGCGCCGCGCGGTGACAAAAGAAGCCCGATTGCAAGTCGAGCTTGCGCGGCTTGTTTACAGCCTGCCGCGCTTGAAGAGGGCGTGGACGCATTTAAGCAGGCAGCGCGGCGGCGGCGTCACCCAGCGCGGCGCGGGCGAAAGCCAGCTTGAAACCGACCGAAGGAGGGTTGTTGAAAGAATTTCAAGGCTCAAAAAAGACATAGAGCTTGTGGGGAAAGTCCGCGCAGTCCAGCGCAAACGGCGCGACCGCTCAGATATTCCGACCGTCGCCATTGTCGGATACACAAACGCGGGGAAGTCGTCGCTTATGAATTATCTTTCGGACGCGGGCGTTCTTGCAGAGAACAAGCTTTTCGCCACCCTCGACCCCACGACGAGGGAATTAAAGCTTCCGAGCGGCGCGTCTCTTTTGATTACCGATACCGTCGGGTTTGTCCGCAGGCTTCCCCACAATTTTATCGACGCGTTTAAATCCACTTTGGAAGAGGCGGCCTTTGCGGACTTGTTGATACACGTTGTGGACGCCTCAAATCCGGACGCGCATTTGCACATGAAAACCACGACGGAAGTCTTGTCGCAACTCGGGGCAAACGAAAAGCCGTGCATAACGCTGCTTAATAAAATCGACGCGGTAAAAGATCCGTTTGCCCTGCATGCGCTGAAATTCGACTGCCTGAATTCAATCGAGGCGAGCGTAAAAAGCGGAGAAGGCATGGGCGAACTGATTGCGGGGCTTGAAGATTTTGTCTTAAACAGGGCGAAAATCATGAAATTTTTGGTTCCGCATAGCAATTACAAGCTGATAAATCTCTTGGAGGATTTCGGCGCGGTTCGAAAGAAAGCTTATTGCCATGAAGGTGTCGCCGTCTGCGCGTGCGTTCCGATGCGGTTCGTTTCCGCCGTAAATTCAAACGCGAGAATTTTAGATGATTTTGAGTTTGACGAAATTGTCGAAAAAGAGCTGGTTTTCACTTCTTGAAGGCGAAATTTGCTTTGCAAA